>CAYLZQ010000205.1:0-4524 GCA_964388045.1 uncultured Elusimicrobia bacterium
CTGACCGAGAAGTTGCGGCAAACCTGCGGCGACCATGGTAACAGGGAGTTGATTCTGGCCTGCGCGATGCAGGGCCGTGATCAAAGCCGCCAACTGGTCTTCTTTGACGTACTGAAGCTCGTCGATAAATAGAACAAGGGCGGTTTTGCTCTCGAGCGCTGCAAGACCGATTGCCCCGAAGAGATCAGTCAAGTCAGTCTCAAGATCACCGCTGTCCGCTACTCCCTTCTTTGGCTTATAGTCCAAGGCGACTTCGATATCGTGGTACTTCACCTTCATGGCTCCGGCGAAGCTGGCGAGGGAAGCCAATGCCTTTTCAACGCCTGCGCGGATAGCTTCTCCAGCGCTGAGCTTGATCAAGGCTGCACGTAGTGCCGGTGCAAGAAGCGCGGGAAGCGAACGGTCTTCGGGGGCTTCGATCCATACACATGAAAAGCCTCTAATCTCGGCATCTTGCCGAACCTTATTTAGCAATACAGTTTTTCCGACTCCCCGGAGCCCGTAAAAGATAAAGCTTCGCGCAGCTCGCCGCTCCTTGATTCGATCAATAGAAATAGCGGCGCGCTCGACTAGGTCACTGCGGCCGGCCAATTCCGGAGGAGGCGTGCCGGCTCCGGGTGCATAAGGATTTTTTCTTGGATCCATTTATAGTTATATTAGGCTAAGTTATCGAAAATAGATAATATCATCTAACTTCGCTATAAATCAAGATGGCCCAGATGGCCCTAACGTCGACGCTGAGCGGCGGCTATAAAGGCAATCTTCTCGCTGGCCGCCGTCCGCGGTGAAGGCGCAGGCGAACCGCATGGAACTCGAGACGGGGTTTGCCGTACAAGGGCTGCTCACGTCGCGCGGGCCACGCCCTGCGCGAGCGCGAGCAGGCAGTTCTTCATCACCCTGGCTCCAGCCCCCGACCTCGACGGCCGCCATACGATCTTCGGCGAGGTGGTCTCCGGCCTGGGGGTCGTCAAGGCCATCGCCGAAGTGCCGCGGGACACCGCGCACGAGATCGACCGCCCCTTGAAGCCGGTGTTGCTCGAGTCGGTCACGATTGTGGAGAAACTTCCCTGACCTGGGCCGCGATCCCGGCCAGATGCTCCCGGATCCGCGGCTGGCGCTCCTCCAGGGCCGGGAGTATCCTGCGGCGCAGCCAGTTGCGGGTGAAACGCAGGGAGAGGTTGGAGCGGTCGAGCCTGGATCTCAGCCCGCAGACCTTGAGGTAGGCGAGCACTTCCGACCTCTTGAGGGCGAGCAGCGGGCGAATCAAGGCGATTGCCGGAGCCAGCCTGCGCCGCGGAGGGATTGCGGCCAAGGCCTTGAGCCTGGTCCCGCGCAGCAGATGGAGGAGGACGGTCTCCGCCTGGTCGTCCATCTGGTGCCCGGTCGCTACCTTGTTGCATTTAAGCCTCCTGGCCGCGGCCTCCAGGGCCTTATAGCGCAGCTCCCTGGCCGCGTCCTCAAGGCCCTTGCCCCGGGCCCGGGCGCGCCTGGCGGTCCTCACCCGGACCACTTCCACCGGAGCCCCCAGGGTCTTGCCGAGCCTCTCCACGCAAGCCGCGTCGCGGTCGGCCTCCGCGCCCCGGAGCCCGTGGTGGACGTGGAGGAGGAGGAGGGCGAAGCGGCGCCTGCGCCCGAGGCAGGCCAGGTAATGGGCCAGGCAGACAGAGTCGGGCCCTCCGGAGACCGCGGCCAGGATCCTGTCCCCCGGGGCCAGCAGCCGGTGGGCCCTTTCAAAGGCCACGAGCTTGGCCCAGAGCCTGGCCAGGAATTGCCTTCGACGCATGCCTTATTGTATCAAACGGGGCTGAGGACATGGCTTTGCCGGGACCCCGGAGCTATGTTATCCTTGTCTCCATGCCCTGGGTTTGGTCCTTGTTCCTCCTGCCCCTCCTGGCCGCCCCTGCCCCTCTAACGGAGCCGGCCGAGGCTGTCGAAGGGGAGGCGCTTGTCCCGAGGCAGGGCTCCGCCGCCTCGGAGGAGCTCCTGCGCGAGTCCGCGGTCAAGATGGCCCTGGGGGAATACGAGGAGGCCCGGGAGCTCGCAGCCAGGGCCGTGGACACGGACCCCTCAAACCCCAGGGCCTACCTCCAGAGAGCCGCCCTCCACCTGCGCCTCGACTCCCCGGCCGAGGCGGCCGAGGACGCCGCAAAGGCGCTCGGCCTGCGCTATGAAAAGCCGGCGGCCTACTGCCTGCGCTCAGAGGCCTATGCCCGCCAGGGGCGCTTTCAGGAGGCCCTCGCCGACGCCGAGCGCGCGGTGGGCCTCAACCCAAACAGCCCTGCCGGGATTTTCCGCCGCGCGGTAGCCCGGGAAGGGCTGGGCGCTGCGCGCCAGGAGGTCCTCTCGGACCTCAAGAGGGCCTCGGAGCTCGATGCCCGGTTGAGGCCGTACTACGAGGCGGCCCGGAGACGTTCCAACGCCCGCAAGCCGCAGCTCCGTTCCGCGAAACGCGCCCTGGCCTGGGCCTTGGGGCTGGCCGCGGTCCTGGCCGCAGCCTTTTGGGCCCTGGGCCTCACCGGGACGTCCTGGCGCGGGCAGAAGGCGAGGCTGGTGCGCTTCGGCACCACCCTGGAGGGCCGGAGGCTTGCCCAGGAGCCGGCTCTCGGCTCAGTGGTCGGAGGCCGTTTCATCCTCGACGCCCTGGTGGAGAGGACGGAGGAGGGGGCGGTCTACGAGGGGCGTGACCTTTCGGACCAGCCCAGGAGCGTCGTCCGCTACCGGAATCGGGAGGGGCTTGCCGAACGCGCGCGGGCAGCGGCGGGCCTCAGGCATCCCCGGATCGCGGCCGGCGAGGCTCTCTTCGAGCAGGGGGGGTCTCTCTATCTCGTTTACCAGCCTCTCCCCGGAGACTCCCTGCGCCGAGTCCTGGAGGGATTGCCTGAGCGCCGTTGTTCCCCGGAGCAGGCCCTGCGTCTGCTTAAGCCCATCTGCGAGGCCCTGGAGTGGGCGCACGGGCAGGGCCTCTCCCACGGCCACCTGAATCCCTGCTGCATCGTGGTGGACAAGGGCCAGGTCGTGCTCAGGGATTTCGGGGTCACCCCGGACCCCTCCGCCTTGGCCTATAGGGCTCCAGAGCAGGAGACCGCTCCCCCGAGCCGTGAGACGGATCTCTTCTCCCTGGGGGTCTGCCTCTACGAGATGCTGAGCGGAGCCCTCCCCTTTCAGGAGCCCGGGGGGGCGGCCAAGCGCGAGGGAAGGCTCTCGGATCCGTCGCAGCCCCAGGGGCCCCATGGGGTCCACGAATTTTTTTCCCGGGCCCTCTGCCCAGACCCGGCCAGGCGCTTTCGCTCCGCTTCCGAGCTTTACGTGGCCTTTCGCAGCCTGGTCGTTCCGGTGGTGCAGTGAAGCCGCCCGAGGCCGTAGGCCGCACGTGACGTCCAACGCATTTCCCTATGGACGGTCAGTACGCTCGCTGCCGCTCGCAGAGGGCCGCGGGCATACCGGCCGTTTCGTTTATTAGGTCCGTTTGGTTCCTTTGAGGAGGCCAGAAGACATGCCAGCAGACATGTGCGCCAAGTGCAACAAGCCGATGGTCCGAGTGCCCAAGTGGTACCAGTGCGCGAAATGCCAGGCCTGGTTCTGCCCGAGCTGCATGGACCGCTTCTGTTTTTTCTGCAAGGGGGCGGTCAAGGAGACGACCCCGCGCTCCTGTTGACACCCACCATGGGAATTGATATCGTGTCCGCCGACGCGGGTCAGGAACCATGGCCAAGAAGGTCCTAGTCATCGACGACGATCCCGAGATGCTGGGCCTCATCAAGCAGGCCCTCGAGAGGGGGGGCCTGGAGGTCTCGACCTGGGAGAGCGGCCGCCATGCCTTTGAGGAGATCGCGCGCATCAAGCCCGACCTCCTGGTCCTGGACGTCATGCTTCCGGGAGTGGACGGCTATTCCCTTCAGCTCAGCATTTCCGAGAATCCCTCCACCAAGGACATACCGATCATCGTCCTGACCGCCCTGGAGCCCTCCAAGACCCTCTTCCAGAAGTTCCCCCAGGTCGTCGCCTTCATGACCAAGCCCTTCAGCCCCGAGGATCTCGCGGCCGCGGCCCAGAGCGCGCTGGCCCGCTCGCCCCGGGCCTGACCCCCTCCCATGCCCGAGGAGGCCTACGACGCGATCGTGGTCGGCGCCGGCCCGGCAGGAGTCTCGGCCGCGATCGCGATCGCCCGCGCCGGCCTCAAAGTCGTCGTCCTGGAGCGGGGCGAGTACCCGGGGGCCAAGAACGTCCAGGGGGCCGTCCTCTACTCCAAGATGCTCCACGAGATCGTCCCCGATTTCTGGAAGGATCCCAAGGCCCCGCTCGAGCGCCCGGTGGTCGAGCAGAAGCTCTGCCTGACCACAGAGGATTCCTGGATCACGCTCGGCTACAAGTCCCTCAAGTTCCTGGAAGGAGTGCCCAACTGCTACACCATCATCCGGGTCAGGTTCGACCGCTGGTACGCCTCCAAGGCCGAGGAGGCCGGGGCCGAGGTCTTCTGCGGGGTGACGGTCCGCGAGGTGGTCAGGAAGGACGGAAAAATAGCGG
>CAYLZQ010000206.1:0-4477 GCA_964388045.1 uncultured Elusimicrobia bacterium
GAGTCCCTCAGGAAGAGGGGGGTGCCCGGCCCCTACTCGATCGTGGAGATGGGCTCGGGAAACGGGCTCCTCGCCCACCATATCCTCAAGGAGGTCCGGCGGAGCCGCCCGGAGTGTCTGGCGAGCCTCCGCTTCGTCCTGGTCGAGCGCTCCCGCAAGCTCCTCTTGGAGAGCGTGGTTTCCCTCTCGGCTTCCTACGAGCACGTCCTGGGCTACAGCCGGCTCGCGGAGCTCCTGCCCTGCCCCGGGGTCTTCTTCTCGAACGAGCTCCTCGATGCCTTCCCGGTCCATCTGCTCGAGAAGAGGGCGGGCAAGGTCTTCGAGGTCTACGTGGAGGAATCAGGCCGGATCCTTCTCTCCGAGCTTTCCTGCGAGGAGCTAAAGCCCCACGCCCGGGCGGTCGCGGAGCATCTTGCCGAGGGCGAAAGGCACGCGGTCAACCTCGAAGCCCTGAGGTGGCTGCGCACGCTCTCCGAGAAGCTCACGGAGGGGAGCCTCGTCACGATCGATTACGGCAAGCGCTTAGCCGGGGCCCCCAACCCTCCCCGGACCTTCTACCGGCACTTCACGGACAGCCGCCTGACGGATTCCCCGGGCCTCCAGGACATCACGGCCTCGGTGGACTTCGAGCTCCTGATCGGCGAGGGGCGAAGGCTGGGCCTGGAGCTGGAATCCTACTCCTCCCTGGGGCGCTTCCTGGTCGAGGGGGGGATCGCCGACTGGATGGAGCCGGGCTCGGAAGCGGCCTCCCTCAAGTCCCGCGCCAAGCTCAAGACCCTCTTCCACCCGGAGGGGATGGGCGAGGCCTTCAAGGTCCTGGTCCAGCGCAAGGCCCCTGGGGCGGCCCCAGGAGCCGCCCCATGATGGAGGCCTACGCCGCGGTCTACGCCTTCGCGCTGCTGGCCGTCGCCTTCGCGGCCCTCGCCCTGGTCGCGGCCAGGCTCCTGCGGCCGAGCCTGGCCTATGCCCGCAAGCTCTCCACCTATGAGTGCGGGATACCCCCGAGCGGCACCAGCGAGGTCAAGCTCAACATCCGATTCTACGTCTTCGCCCTCCTCTTTCTGATCTTCGACGTGGAGGCCCTCTACGTCTATCCCTGGGCCGTGACCGCCAGGGAGATCGGGGCGGTCGCCCTGGCCGAGATGGGTGTCTTTCTCGCCATCCTCTTCTTGGGCCTGGCCTACGCCTGGGCCCGGGGCGCCCTGGTCTGGGAGGGCTAGTGCGAACTTCTTGCCGTGTATACTGATGGGAATCCTCCTCGAGAGGCTTCCTGGAATCACGAAGGGCCTGCCCGGAGGCCAGCTCCTCCTCACCACGGCCGACTACTTCATCGATCTCTCCCGGAAGAGCTCCCTCTGGCCCATGACCTTCGGCCTGGCCTGCTGCGCCATCGAGATGATGGCCTCCTACGCCTCCCGTTTCGACTTTGACCGCTTCGGGGTGATCCCCAGGCCAAGCCCCAGGCAGGCGGACCTGATGATCGTGGCCGGGACCGTGGTCAAGAAGATGGCCGAGCCCATCCTCCAGATCTACCACCAGATGCCGGAGCCGCGCTTCGTGATCTCCATGGGGAGCTGCGCCAACTGCGGAGGCCCCTACTACGACTCCTACTCGGTCTTGAAGGGGGTCGACCGCATCGTCCCGGTAGACGTCTACGTGGCCGGCTGCCCCCCTAGGCCCGAGGCCCTCCAGTACGCCGTGGTAAAGCTCCAGGAGAAGATCGCCCGGATGGGGCTGGCCAAGACCTCGGGAGCCTCCCTCCAGCAGGAGAGGGGCAGCCGCGACGTGGCCGCCGAAGGCCCGAGGATAGAGCCCCCCCTGCCCCCGCGGACCCCTGCCACCGAGAAATGACCCAGGAAGAGCTGGAGAAGGCCCTCTCCGAGAAGCTGCCCAGCCTGGAAAAAGCCTCGGTCCAGGTCAGGAACTACCTGACCATGCGCCTCAAGTCCCCCGGGGACCTCCTTCGGACCGCGCGGGTCCTCAAGGAGGAGATGGGATTCGACTACCTGGAGATCGTGTCCGCAACGGACTGGCTCGGCCCGGTCAAGCCGGAGGGCTTCATCCTCAACCCCAATCCCAACGTCTTCCTGCCGGAGGGGGCGACCCCCCAGACCTGGCCCACGACGACCCCGGGCGTGGCCTACCGCCCGGTCTTCGACATGCTCTGGGTCTTGGGGAACATCCCCGAGAGGATCAGGCTTTTCCTGCGCCTGGAGATCCCGCGCGAGAGTCCCAGGGTCCCGAGCCTCACGGGGCTTTTTGCGGCGGCCGACTGGCAGGAGCGGGAGGTCTACGACCTGATGGGGATCGTCTTCGAGGGTCACCCGAACCTCGCCAAGATCCTAACCCCTGATTTCATCGTGGGCCATCCCCTGCGCAAGGACTATGTCCACCTCAAGGATAAATACGACGAATGACTTCCACTTCGAGGGACGCTGAGGTCCAACGCCTTGAGGCCCCCAGGATCAAGACGGACTCCATGTTCATCAATCTGGGGCCCCAGCATCCCTCCACCCACGGGGTCCTGCGGGTGGGCCTCACGCTCGAAGGGGAGGTCATCACCAAGGCCGTCCCGGACATCGGCTACCTCCACCGCGGCACGGCCAAGCTCGCGGAGGCGCGCGGCTACCACCACTGCGTGGTCCTGACCGACCGCTGGGACTACGTCTCCGCGATGCCCAACAACCTGGTCTTCTGCCTCGCCGCCGAGAAGCTCATGGGGCTTCAGGTCCCGCCGCGGGCCCAGGCCCTGCGGGTCCTCATGTGCGAATTGAACCGCATCGCCTCCCACCTCCTCTTCTTCGGCACCTACGGCATAGACATCGGGGCCTTCACCCCCTTCCTCTACGCCTTCAGGGAGCGAGAGATGGTCCTGGACCTCTTCGAGATGTGCTGCGGGGCCCGCCTGACCTACAACTACATCCGCCTGGGAGGGGTGATGGCTGACGTCGCTCCGGAATGGACCGCGAAGGTCAAGGAGTTCCTGGAGCACTTCAAGCCGCGCCTGGACGAGTACGACGCCCTCCTTTCCTTCAACCCCATCTTCATGCTGAGGACCCAAAGCGTGGGCAGGATCTCCAAGGAACAGGCCGTCAACTGGGGCCTCTCAGGCCCCAACCTCCGCGGCTCCGGGGTCCTCTACGATGCGCGCAAGGCCGACCCCTACTGCGGCTACGAGAATTACGACTTCGAGGTGCCCTTGGGGAGCGCGGGCTCATGCTGGGACCGCTACCACTGCAGGGTCAGGGAAATGCGCCAGTCCGTGCGCCTCTGCGAGCAGGTCCTGGGGCGCCTCCCCGAGGGCCCGATCCTGGCCACAGGGGTCGCCAAGGTCCCCAAGCCTCCTCCCGGGGAGGCCTACGCCCACGTGGAGGGCTCGCGGGGAGACCTCGGGATTTTTCTCGTTTCGGACGGAAACGCCAGCCCCTACCGCCTGCACGTGCGCGCCCCCTCCTTCATCAACCTCGCCATCCTCCAGGAGATCCTGGTGGGCAACAAGGTGGCTGACGTGATCGCGATCCTGGGCTCGATCGACATAGTCCTGGGAGAGGTTGACAGATGAGGCCCGCGTAGCTTCGATGACTGACCCCAAGGCTTCCCAGCAGCCCGAACTCAGGGCCCAGGCAGCCCCCGAAGGAGAGGCCCCCTCCCCCAACTCGGCAGGGCACGAGGCGCAGGCCCCCTCCGCTGGAGCTCCGGCCCCGGCTCCCAAGCCGGCGGCCAAGGCCCAGCCCCCCAAGGCCAAGATCCCGGAGCCTGTCTTCAACGAGAAGGCGGGCAGGCTCCTTCGAGACACCCGCTACTGGCCCACCGAGCTCTGGAAAGACCCCTGGGCCCGCGGGAGCTACCGGCGCGGGGCCATGGTCCTGGCCGGGATCGTCCTGGGGATCCTAGCGACGGGCATCCTTGTGGGAGAGCTCTCCAAGTGGGCTGATTTTCTTTATAAACTGCTTGCCTCCGTCGTCTCATCGCGCGGCTGGCCTCCGGCGACGACTGAGGCGATTTGGATCGCGTTCAAGGCCCTCGTCGTCCTCCACGTGGTCCTGATCAACGGCCTCTGGGCCGTCTGGTGGGAGCGCAAGATCTCGGCCCACATCCAGTCCCGCCTGGGGCCCATGTACTCGGGAGGCTGGCACGGCTGGGCCCAGACCATCTTCGACGGGATCAAGCTCCTCCTCAAGGAGGACGTGACCCCGGCGGCCGCGGACCCCTGGGTGCATCTCCTGGCCCCGGTCCTCGTGGTGGTGCCCCTGATCGTGGCCTTCGCCCCGGTCTCCTTCGGCAGCGAGCTCGCCGCCGCGGACCTGGACGTCGGGGTGCTCTACGTCTTCGCCTTCGCCGGGATCTCGGTGATCGGGATCGTGATGGCCGGCTGGGCCTCGGGAAACAAGTACTCCCTCCTGGGAGGCCTGAGGTCCGCGGCCCAGATCGTCAGCTACGAGCTTCCCCGCACCTTCTCCGTGGTCCCGGTCCTGAT
>CAYLZQ010000207.1:0-4474 GCA_964388045.1 uncultured Elusimicrobia bacterium
CGGCGCTCAACACGGCGATCGGGCTGTTGATCGTGACCAAGGCCGCCACCTTCGGCGATCCCTTCCTGGGCACCGGGCGTCGTCCCCCCGCCTACACCCTGGCCCTGAGCCTTTCCCTCCCTGTCGGATACAACGCCTACAGCCAGATCGAGGGCCGTATCGGCTCCCGGGCGGATCTGCGCCGAGCCGCGGCCGAGCGCGGGGTCCTGGAGCGGAGGGTGCGGGAGGAAGTCTACTTCGCGCGGATCGGCCTCGACCAGGCCTTGGAGTCCCATCGCTTCGGGCGCGAGCGCGAGATCATAGCCCGCACCAACCTGGAGCTGGTGGTCCAGCAGTACCGCCAGGGGAGCGCGGACGTCATCCGCCTTGCCCAAGCCCGGGCGGACTACCTCCAGGCCCAGGTGGAGCAGCTCCGCCTCCTTCATGACGCCCAGCTTCGCTGGACCGAATACCGTCTCGCGATCGGAGAGAAATTATGGGAAGAATAGTCAACGCCACTGCGAAGCGGGGACGCTCGGCCGTTGTCTTCATCGTTGCCGTGGCCGTTTTGCTCGCCGGGAGCTTCTTCGGCTACCGCTTCTACCGGAAGAACCACCATGAGCCCCCGCCCCTTGAGTCCCCGGCGCGGGGGGACCTGGAGGTGCGCTTCAAGGACTCCGGGGACGTCGCTCCCAAGGTCTTCGTGGACGTGGCCTCCAAGGTCAGCGGCCGCATCATCGAGCTCAAGGTGGAGGAGGGGGAGCTCGTCCGCAAAGGCCAGCCCCTGGCGGTCATCCAGCCCGGCCGCACGGAGTCCGAGCGTTACGTCCCCTCCACGGTCCTTGCGCCGATCTCCGGGGCCGTCATGCGCTACGTCGGGCAGTCAGGCTCCGGGAGCTTTCCGCGCGTCGGGGACTACGTGACCGGCCTCTTCGACTCCCAGAGCCCGACCACCCTCGTGACCGTGGCTGACCTCTCCAGGATCGTGGTCAAGATGCAGATCAGCGAGATGGATATCCTCAAGATTTCGCCCGGGATGCCCGTGACGGTCACCGTGGACGCCATCGAGGAGAAATCTTTCCCGGCCAGGGTCAGCCTGATCTCCCCGCAGGCCGAGAAGAGCGCCAGCGGCCTGAAGGTCTTCAAGGTGGAGGTGGAGCTGGCTGAGTCGGAGGCTCGCCTCAAGCCCGGCATGACCGCGCGGGTGGACGCCCTGCTTGCCCGCAAGAAGGGGGTGCTCAAGGTCCCGCTCTCGGCCGTCTTCGAGGAGGGAGGAAGGCCCGTCGTCTACCGCGAGGACCCCTCCGGGGTTCCCCAGCGCCTGGGCGTGGAGCTGGGACTTAGGTCAGACCTGGAGGCCGAGGTCCTGGGCCCCGAGAGCCTCTCCGAGAAAGACCGCCTCCGCGCGGAGAAGCCCCAGGCCCAGGCGCGGAAATGATCGCAGGGGTCGAGCTCACCAAGGTCTACGGATCGGGCGAGACGGCCTATCCAGCCCTGCGCGGGGTCAGCCTCGAGATCCGTCCGGGCCAGTTCCTGGCTGTCATGGGCCCCTCGGGCTGCGGCAAGTCGACCCTTCTGCACCTGGTCGGGCTCCTGGATCGGCCCACTTCGGGGCGCCTGGCCCTGATGGGGGAGCCGATGGATTCCCTTTCGGACGCCCAGCGCACCCGGATGAGGCGCGAGAAGATAGGCTTTGTCTTCCAGGCCTTCAACCTCCTCCTGCGCCATAGCGCCATCGAGAACGTCTGCCTTCCCATGGGCTACGCCGGGGTCCCCCGCCGGGAGAGGGAGCTGCGGGCCCAGGAGCTCCTGGAGCGGGTGGGCCTGGGATCCAAGGCCCGCTCCACCCCCCTGGAGCTCTCGGGGGGCGAGCGCCAGAGGGTGGCGATCGCCCGGGCCCTGGCCAATCGCCCCAGCCTCCTCCTGGCCGACGAGCCGACCGGGAACCTGGACTCCAGATCGAGCGCGGGGATCATCTCCCTCCTGGGGGAGCTCAACGCCGCGGGCATGACCGTGGTGCTCGTCACCCACGACCAACAGGTGGCGCAGCGCGCCCAGGGAGTGCTCCGGATGAAAGACGGGGTCTTCGAATGAACTTGTTAGAATCCCTGCATACCGGCTGGCTCGAGATACGCTCCCACAAGATGCGCTCTTTTTTGAGCTTCTTCGCGATCTCGATCGGGGTGGCCTCCATCCTCTATACCTTCGCCCAGATCCACGGGGTCAAGAAGTGGGTGGGGGAGGCCATTGAGCTCATGGGCCCCGGGCGCCTGGAGATCCGGCGCAAGCGCGACTACGTCTCGCGCGGCCTTTCCCCGGGGCTGACGAGCGAGGATGCCTCCGCCATCCGCAAGGCCATTCCAGAGCTCTACATGGTCTATCCCCTCGCCCAGGAGGGGGCGCGCTTGCGCTACGGGGACTTCCACCGGGAGGATTTCGTGGTGATGGGGATCACCGAGGAGTGGAGCAGGCGCGACTGGGTCTACCGCCTCCGCGGGCGCTTCCTGAACTCCGAGGACGTGCGCGAGGGCAGGCGGGTCTGCGTCTTGATCGAGCCGGGGGGCTGGGTGGAGAAGCCCTTCTGGGCCAAGTTCTTCCCCAAGCTGCCCATCGAGGTGCTTTTGAAGAGGCGCGACCTCCTGGGCAGGACCGTGCAACTGGGCGAGCATCTCTTCACGGTCGTGGGGATCCTCAAGGAGCCTCCCCGCGACAAGGACCCGCGCTGGGGGCACTTCTCCTTCGGAGGCAGCGGGACGGGCCTGGTCCCTATCACGACCTACCAGCGCACCCTCGTGGAGCTCAGGGGCAGGCAGGATGCGCGCGCGGTCGACGAGATCGAGGTCGACACGGGGGAGGAGGAGACGGTCCCCCGGGTCAAGAGGCGCATCGAGTTCCTCCTCAAGGCCCGTCACCGGGGGGAGGAGGACTACGAGGTCAGAGACAACCGCGAGGAGATTCAAGGGATGCTCAACAACGTCCGGCGCTACACGATCGCGGTCCTGGCCGTGGGGCTGGTGGCGATCCTGGCCGGGGGGATCGGGATCATGAACGTGACCCTGGCCACGATCTACTCCCGCATCAAGGAGATCGGCGTCCGCCGCGCGGTCGGCGCGACCAGGGCCGATATCCTGCTCCAGTTCGTGATCGAGGCCATGATCCTGGGCTTCCTGGGGGGCCTGGCGGGCTTGGCCCTGGGGACCGCGGGGATCGCCTACCTCTCGCGCCACGCCGAGAGGGAGCTCACCAGCCTCACTCCCTGGCACTTCCTGGCCTCCCTGGCGATCGCGGTGGGCGCGGGTTTTCTCTTCTCCCTCTACCCGGCCAGCCAGGCCGCCAAGCTCGACCCGGTCGAGGCCCTGCACTATGAATGACGAGTGATCGCAGCCTCCAGTGATGTATAATGTCCCGCCTGATGAGACAACGGCAGGGGCGTGCCTCGAGCGGAGGTCTCACCTTCGTTGAGATGGTCATCATCGTCACGGTGATCGCGATCCTGGTCATGATCGCGGTGCCCAAGCTCAACCGCGCGATCAGGTCCGCCAACGAGGGGGCCACCCGGGGCAAGATGGGCTCCATCAGGACCGCCCTTCAGATCTACTACGCGGACACGGAGGGCCACTACCCCTCCGACTTGACCCCCTTGATGCAGCCCGGGAGCAAGTACCTGACGGGCGTGATCCCCTTCTACACCGCCGAGCACGGAAACAGTTGGGCGATCAACTACGCCTCCTCCTACGACGCCGCCGCGGACTCGGGCTCCTGGGGTTACGTCAACTCCGGGGAGGAGTGGGGAAGGATATGGGTCCAATGCACCCATACGGATCTCAAGGGCAAGGTTTGGGCCTCTTACTGAGGACCCGGGGAGAAAGATCATGAACCAGCATCAGGAGAGTCACGAAGTCAGGCTGGCGGTTCTGGTGAGCACCTACGCGACCCCCCTCGCCGTGCTCCTAGTGGCGATGGGGGTGCTCCTCTCCCAGCCCAGGAGCCCGGTCTGGGAGATATCGATCGGCCTTCTCCTCTTCGGGATCGTCTTCAACTCCTGGAGCATTTCGCGGCTCAAAGCCGGGAGGGCGGGGGGCGGCCTCATCCAGGCGAGGCTTTACATGAACCTCGCGGTCAACACCGTGATCGTGTATTTCCTGGGGGGCTACTGGACCCCGGTCTGGCTGCTCCTGGCCCTGACCCCCTTCGCCACTGCCATCTACGGGACCAAGAGGAGGACCCTGGCCATGTCCCTGGGCGTTTCCTGCCTGCTCCTGGGGATCTTCGCCGTCAGGGGATTTAAATCCCCTCTGGACTGGGGGATCCAGGTCTCCCAGGCCGTCTTCATCATCCTCTCGAGCCTGCTCATCAACGAGCTCTCCGCCCTGGCCAAGTCCGCGGCCCGGAGCCTTCCTCCCCAGGGGTGAATCCCGCGGGGCTGAGCTGATCCGCGAGGATTTCCGCCCGACCGCCTGGCCGGCCTTGCTGGTCAGGCGGAAAAAACCTAGAA
>CAYLZQ010000208.1:0-4462 GCA_964388045.1 uncultured Elusimicrobia bacterium
GCGCATCGCTAGACGCTATGAGGATTTCCTCAGCCGCGTCTGTGCCGGGCCTTCCCAGGCCTGGCCTGGAAGGCGCTGGGCGACTCAGCCTTCAGCCCCCCCGTTTCCGCCGAAGGGCAGGCACACGCTGAAGGCCGAGCCGCGGCCCGGCTCGCTCTCGACCTGGACCCTGCCCCCCAGAAGCTCCAGGAGCTTCTTCGCGATCGAGAGCCCGATCCCCATCCCGCCGTAGGCCCGGGTCATGGAGCCGTCGAGCTGCCTGAAATCCGCGAAGAGGAAGGGGATCTCCTTGGGCGCGATCCCAATGCCGGTGTCGCGGACCACGATCCGCAGGCCATCCTCTAAAACCTCGGCCGAAAGCGAAATCGAGCCCTTGGGGGTGAACTTCAGGGCGTTTTCGAGCAGGTGCCCCAGGGCCTTCTTGAGCTTGCCCTTGTCCGTATTGAGAAGAACCCCTTCCGGGGCCTCCCAGGTCAGGATCAGGCCCTTCTGGGCGGCCCGGCCCTGAAGGGCTCCCGCGACCTCCGCCAGGAGGTCCCTCAGGTCGAACTCATCGGCAATGACGGCCAGTTGCCTAGTGTTGAGGGAGGAGAGGTCCAGCATGTTGTTGACGAGGGTCAAAAGCTGGTCGGATTTTACCCCGATGCGCTTCAAGGCGTCCCGCTGCTCCCCGGAGACCTCGCCCAGGATCTCGTCGAGCATCAGGGTCGCATAGCCGATGATCGAGGTGAGGGGAGTGCGGAGCTCATGGCTGACAGTGGCCAGGAACTGGGTCTTCAGGGTGTCGGTCTCCCGCCATTCGCTCCGCGCCCCGGCCTGGCGGCGCTTCTCCAGGACCTGGCTGAGGAGGCGGTCCAGGTCCTCCAGATCAAAGGGCTTGCTGATGAAGTCGCAGGCCCCCAGCTTCATGCT
Organism: uncultured Elusimicrobia bacterium; assembly: GCA_964388045.1. GTDB lineage: Bacteria > Elusimicrobiota > Elusimicrobia > UBA1565 > UBA9628 > CAYLZQ01. The sequence continues at coordinate 913 of CAYLZQ010000208.1, forward strand.
CTGGACCGCATTCTCGACCGAGGCGTGGCCGGTCATCACGATCACCTCGGGCTTGGGCTCGATGGACTTGGCGACCGAGACGACCTCAAGCCCCCCGATCTCGGGCATGGAGAGGTCGGTCAGGACCAGGTCCAGGGGCCTCTGCCGGGCCTTGAGGACCCCCTCCTCCCCCCCCGAGGCGGTCAGGACCTCGTAGCCCCTCTTGGCCAGGAAGCTCGCCAGGACCCTCCTCACGTTGACCTCGTCGTCTACGACCAGGATCTTCTCCATGTCTCCTCCTCAGCGCGGCAAGCCGCCCTCCAGCTCCGCGGCCAGGGCCTCTGCAGCCAGGCGCCCCACGACCTCGAGGGCCTTCTCCCGCGCCCCCTCCTCCTCCAGGTCCAGGGCCGAGGCCTCCTGGGTCCGCCGTGAGACCTCCCCTGTCCCGGCCCTGACGATCTCCAAGGAAAATCTGGCCCTGCAGGAATGAAACCCGGCCAGGCGCCTGTCAGGCAGGGCGAAGGTGCGGGCCTCTCCCCTGAGGACCAGGTCCGCATCCGATGCTCCGGTCATGGAAAAACCGCGCGCTGCCAGGGCCCGGCTCAGGCCCCCGGAAATAGGGGCGCTGGGGACCGCCACCGCGATCTTGACGTGCTTGGGCCAGGGGTCCTGGGCCGCCTCCAGGAGGACCAGGGCCCGGATTCTCACCTTCAGGAAACCGCTCTCCACGAGCTCCGAGAGGACCTCGTAGCTGCGGATGACTCCCCGTGCGTAGGTCTCTATCCTCTGCTCGACCGAGACCGCGGCCTCGACCCTGATCCTGGCCGAGAGCCTCAATCCCGCCGCCTTCTCCACGGCCCTCCTCTGGGCCTCGGCCAGGGCCCTCTTCCGCGCCACGCCCGGATCCTTGGGCTCAAGAGGGGACCAGCCCTCGGCCTCGACCAGCCTGGCTTGGCCGCCCCCCCGGGGGGCGTGGGCGCAGGCAGCGGCCAAGAGGAGCAAAAGAAGCCACATCCCCCTCATCGAAACCTCACCCCCATGAGAGCCTCAAGGCGCGCCTTGGGCAGGCGCAGGGTGACCACGCAGCCGTTGTCCCCCGTGAACTCGGACTTAAGGATCTCGGCCCCCCGGATCGCCTCCTCGAGCTTGGTCCTGAGATTCGAGCTCGTCTCGATGGCGCGGTCCACGGTGATCCCTCCCTCCAGGGTCACTCCCTTGACCATGGAGAGCATCTCGTACTGGGCCTTCACGATCGCGGCGTCGCGAGCCAGGGCCCTGCGCTGGGTCTCGGAGGACAGGCTCGGATCCGAAGCCCCGATCCCGATGGCCTCGAGAGTCCCCCTGCGGACAGGCTTCTGGTCCAGGACCATGTCCACGCTACCCTTGTGGACCCGGCTGGGGACCCCGCTGCAGCCCGCGAGGGCGAGCATCCCCACAAGCCCCGCCAGTGCGAACATCCCTTCCAACTGCCTCTTTCTGACTTCGTTCATGGCGACCTCCGTTACGAAACGACTCCTTCACCCCCGAAAACCCCCGCAATGTTGCGGGGGCCTCCTAATAATTTATTAATCTCTCGGTCACGCTGCGGGCGCGGCCGGCCCAGGGGGCTTTCCCCAAGCGGCCGGCGAGCCCTCGCTCGCAGCGGACCTCCTTGAGCTCAAGATTCAGGTCCTCGGGGCCGAAAGCGCGCTCCTCAGGGTCCACCGCGGCATACCAGCCCCTCCCGGCCCCTTCCGGAGCCAGAAATTCCAGCGCGAGACGCTCAAAGCCCCGCTGGATCCCTTGAGCGTCAAGCCTCTCCCCGGAGAGCATGACGAAGCCCTCCCCCCTCAGGTGCCCGACAAAGCCCTGGCTCTCGGGGCGCCCCCGCGCCTCCCCCACCAGGATCGCGGCCGTCCTCCTCAAGATCTCCTCGCCGAAGGCCGGGCCGTAAGCGCGGCTCAGCTCCGAAAGGCCACGGATCTCCGCGTGATAGAACCAGAAGGGGCGACCCACTCTGAGCCTGCCCGCAAGCTCCCTCTCGATCTCGGAGGGGCCCGGCAGGCCGGCCAGGGGACCGGCTGGGGTCCTGGGAAGCCTGCCGAGCAGGCTCTCGACCTGCTGCCTGAGCTCGCTGATGTCAAAGGGCTTGGTCATGTAGCGGTCCGCCCCGGCTTGAAGGCCCAGGAGCCTCTCCGACTCCCCGGAGAGCCCTGTCAGCATCAGGATCGGGATCTCCCGAGTCGGGGCGTATTCGCGCAGGGCCGCGCAGACCTGGTAGCCGTCGAAGCCCGGCATCCTGACGTCCAGGATGATGAGGTCCGGCGCCTTCTGGCGCGCGACGGCCAAAACCGAGCGCCCGTCTTTGACCGTCACCACCTCGGTCCCGAGCCCTTCCAGGACCCGGGCCAGGACCTGCAGGATCCTCTCGTTGTCGTCAGCGATCATGATCGTGGCGCTCATCTCAGCCCTCCTTGGAATCTGAAATCATCCTCATCGTGACAGGAGCCTGGGGAGCGATCCCGCAGGCGCGCTGGAGGCGGAAGGACTTCTCGTTGGCCAGCATGAACCGCCTGAGCTCAGGCTCCGAGAGCCCGGGAGCCCCGGCAGCGGCATAGGAGCTGATCTTCTCGTCCAACTCCCCGCGCAGCTCGGAATGCCCTTCGAGCGGCCCCCGCCCCCCCAGGGGTTCGAGCCCCTCCCTGATCTGGGAGGCCCAGAACCTGGCCTTGAGGTCCAGGATCGACCTCTCCAGGGCCAGGGCCCTCTCGGAGGCCCCTGCGCAGGGGTCCTCGGCCAGGGAGTCGCGCAGGCCCTCTCTCTCATCGAGGTCCAGGACCGGAAGGGAGCCGGGAACAGCCTGCAAGACCTGAGCCGGCGGGTCGAGACGCGCCAGGGTCCGGACCGAAGGGCTTTGAAAGGAGATAAAGGGGTCCTTGAGGCCCTGCCTGGAGTCGAACCACTCCCGGGGCAGGGTCCTCTGGGCCGCGGCCAGGACCACTCCGGTCTCGACGTGGATGAGGCGGGCGTTCACCGTGACCTCCCTGCCCAGGTTGACGAAGCTTCCGGTCAGGACCGCCTCCACGGCCAGGACCTTCCCCACATTCCTGACGCTGGAGGGGTCCACGATCCCGGTCCTGGCGAGATAATGCTCCTCCATGATCCTCTCCAGCATCGCCCTCTCGACCGCGACCACCCTGCCGGTCCGCACGAGCTGGGTCATGAGCCTCTCCGAGATGCTCCAGCCGTCCCCGGGATTGCTGCCGTCGGTGGGCACGAAGGGCAGGACCGCGAGCTTGCCGACCCCCTGCCTCTGGGCCTGGCGCGAGAGCTCCCTGGCCATGCTCTTGTAGCCGTTGGCCTGGGCCCCGGAAGCAAGACCGGCCAGGGCCAGGAACGCCAGGAGCCTTCTTTTCGCCATCTCCAATTCCTCCTGCCCTTAGGATAGCAGGGGCGGCTCTGGAACGGCTCAGGAAGGGCTCAAGAGGGATTCAAATGAGGAGGGATCCGAAAGCGAGAGGCGGCCCTATTGGATTCCGAGGTAGGCCTTCTTGACCGAGGGGTCCCTGAGGAGGACCTCGGTAGAGTCGGA
>CAYLZQ010000209.1:0-1220 GCA_964388045.1 uncultured Elusimicrobia bacterium
ATCTGCTGCTCGGGGTTGCCGGAGGCGTCGACGAGCGTCACGAGGTCGAGCGGTCCCAGGTTGTACCGGTTCACGTCGACGTCGGTCTCCCGGGCGAGGAACGTCGGGACGACCTTGTCGGCCGCGGCATGCGGGGTCTGGGCGGACCAGAAAGCGGAACGCAAGGGAGTGCCCGAGATCCAGAGCTGTTTGCTCGCCACCTTCTTCAAGGTGTCCTTGACCGGGACCGCGGGGATGGCGGACCCGGACTCGTAGGCCTCCTCAAGCACCGCCCGCGCGATCCCCGGGGTGAGGAGGGGCCTGGCCCCGTCGTGGACCGCGACCACCTCCGCCTCCTCGGGAATCTCCTTGAAGCCCAGCCGGACAGAGGCCATCCGGGTGGCCCCCCCCTCCACCACGACCACCCGCTCGGAGGAGAGCCTGGGCCCGTGCTCGCGGACGTTCTCGGGGGTCAGGACCAGCACAATTATCTCCAGCTCCGGAATCCCCAGGAAGGCCTCCAGGGAGCACTCCACCACCGTCTTGTCCGCCAGGGGCAGGAACTGCTTGGGGCGGCCCATCCGGGAGCCTGTCCCGGCCGCCACGATGATCACGGCCGAGCGCATCAACGGGCCTCCCGGGAAGAGGCGATCGGCCGCATCAAGACGCCTTTTCTCCCCTGGCCTTCCCGAAGACCATCCGCCCGGCCGAGGTCTGCAGGATCGAGGTCACCCCCACCTCGAGGCGCTTGCCGATGTGCTTCTTGCCGTCCTCGACCACGACCATGGTGCCGTCGTCCAGGTAGCCGATCCCCTGGTCCTTCTCCTTGCCCTCCTTCATGACGAACAGCGACATCGCCTCCCCGGGAAGGACCACGGGCTTCAAGGCCGCCCCCAGGTCGTTGACGTTGAGGCAGACCACCCCCTCCAAAGCCGCGATCTTGTTCAGGTTGAAGTCGGTCGTGATGACCTTGGCCCCCAGGTCGCGGGCCAGGCGCACGACCTTGCCGTCCACATCCGGGATCTCAGGGAGGTCCTTGTCTATGATCTTCACCGGGATCTCGGGGTTCTCCTGGAGCCTGGCCAGGATGTCGAGGCCCCGGCGCCCGCGGGCGCGCTTCAAGGCCTCCTCGGAGTCCGCCAGGTGGTGGAGCTCCTGGAGCACGAAGCGCGGCGCGATCAGGGTCCCGGAGAGGAACTTGGTCTCGCAGATGTCGATCACTCGCCCGTCGATGATCGCGC
>CAYLZQ010000209.1:1230-4459 GCA_964388045.1 uncultured Elusimicrobia bacterium
GCCCCGCGGCGCCTGCCCACCTTCAGGATGTCCTTGTCGAGCTGGTCGAGCTCTGGAAACTTGCGGATCGCGACGATGAGGCCCAGGGCCCCGAAGGCGAAATAGCGCAGGACCGCGTACTTGTCCCAAGCCAAGTAGAGGGCTTCATTGCCCATCTGGAAGACGATGTAGTCGATGAGCTTGGCCACGATGATCCCGAAGGAGGCCCCGAGGACCCCAGAGATCATGGTGAGGAGGTTGGCCTCCGCGATCAGAAACTCGAAGGCCACTATGAGCAGCCCCACGCCCAGGCCCAGGAGCGCCCCCCTGGTGCTGCGCTTGATCTGGAAGTAGACGATCGCGGGGCAGGCGAGCACGAGAAAGAGCCTAAAGAGCCATATCCACATAGTCGCTCCTGAAAATCATGGTTTTTCCGCGAGGAGCAGGGCCGCGGCCTGCGCCAGGTCCGAGACCCCCGCCAGTTCCAGGCCGACCCGCCCCAGGTCTTTGACGGCCCGAGTCGGGACCAGGGCCTTGCGGAAACCCGCCTTGGCCGCCTCCCGAAGCCTGCTCCCGAGGTTGGGCACGCGGCTGACCTCGCCCAGGAGGCCCACCTCCCCGACCAGGACCCAATCCCCCGGCAGGGGCGCCTCCCGGGCGGAGCTGGCGACGGCCAGGCAGGCGGCCAAATCCAGGGCGGGGTCCTTCACCTTGAGCCCCCCCGCGAGGCTCACGAAAACGTCGCGGTCCTCGATTCTGAGGCGCAGGTGTTTCTCCATCGCGGCCAGAAGCACGAGGACGCGGTTTAAGTCCAGGCCAGTGGCCGTGCGCCTGGGCAGGGGGTACTTGGTGTAGACCACCAGGGACTGCACCTCCACCAGGACCGGGCGGGAGCCCTCCAGGGTCACGGACACGGCTCTTCCAGCCTGGCCCCTCGTCTCCCTGTCGGCGACGAAGTAGGAGGAGGGATCCCGGACCTCCTCAAGCCCCCTCTCCCCCATCTCGAAGAGCCCGACCTCGTCGGTCGGCCCGAAGCGGTTCTTGTGGGCCCGAAGGACCCTCAGGAGGTCGTGACGCTCCGTGTCGAAGTAGAGGACCGTGTCCACCATGTGCTCCAGGACCTTGGGCCCGGCCAGGGCTCCGTCCTTGGTGACGTGCCCCAAGAGGAAGACCACGGTGTCGCTGGCCTTGGCGAAGCGCAGGAGCTGGGAGGCGCACTCCCGCACCTGCGCGACGGACCCGGGGCTCGAGGAAAGCTCCGGGTGGCAGACGGTCTGCACCGAGTCCACGACCACGGCCCAGGGCCTGACCTCGGAGAGAGCCGCAAGGATCTTGGCTAGGCTTGTCTCCGAGAGGAGGTAGAGGCTTTCGCTCTTCACCCCCAGCCTCCGGGAGCGTGCCAGGACCTGCTTCAAGGACTCCTCTCCCGAGGTGTAGAGCACGCGGCCAGGCTCCCCTCCGGAGGGCCCCGAAAGGCGGACTGCGGCCTGGAGCATCAGGGTGGACTTTCCGATTCCCGGCGGGCCGGCCAGGAGGACGACCTGCCCCGGGACCACTCCCCCGCCCAGGAGGCGGTCGAGCTCCCTGATCCCGGTGGCCGTGCGCGTCTCGACCTCGGTCCCCGCCTCCTTGAGGGTGACGGGCCTGGAGGAGAACTCGGTCATGAGCCCCGTCCCGGGAAGCCTTTCCGCGGGGGAGGAGGCCTCCACCACCTCCTCGATCATGGTGTTCCAGGCCGAGCAGTCCGGGCACTGGCCCAGGCCCTTGGGGGCGCTGTAGCCGCACTCCTGGCAGCGGTAGACGGTCTTAAGCTTGGGGCTCATCTCGACTTGCTCCGGCCCTTGGTGCCCGCGGCCCCGAAGGTCACCATCCCGAAGAGGTAGGCGATGTCCTGGTCCTCGAAGGCTATGTTGGCCCAGGTCTGGTAGCGCTTGGTTTCCTGGACGTCCTCGACCCTGGCTCCCAGGCCGAAGAAGCGGTTGACCCGGGCCATGATCCCGAAGTCGTACTCGGGGTGCGTGAACCTGCGCCCCTCGATGGTCCGGTTGCGGCCGAAGTCGTAGCCCTGGGCCGTCAGGCTCAGCCTCTTCCAGAAGGGATGCCGGGAGAAAGGCGTATAGGCCAGGCGCAGGCCTCCCACCGAGCGGATGATCCCGAAGGCGAAGTCGATGGGCCCCCTCTCCCAGCCGAGCAGGGCGTCGACGCGGTTCTTCTGGGCGTAGTCGGCGCCGCGGGAGGCGTCGGAGAGGTTGGCGAGGTTGGAGCCCCCGAGGTAGTAGTAGCGCCCCTCGCGCGGCGAGATCTTGAGGCCCACGTCCATCCGCGAGGTGCGCAGGGCGTGCTCGTAGCGCCAGTCCAGGTTCCAATAGACCTTGAACTGCGTGATCCTGCCGAAGACGTCCTTGGCCGTGGAGGCCGCCTCCCGGACCGAGGACATGGTCTCCTTGACGTCGGCCTTCATCTTCTCGTCATGGAGGAGGGCCCCGACCGTGCCCTTGTCGGTCGAAAGGCTCGCCATCATCTGGTTGCTCTTGGCCAGGAGCTCGTCGAGCTTGGCCGTGATCTGCTCGGTCCGCTCCATGGCCTTCGTCACGTTGGGCTTCGTGGACTCGATCAAGTCGTTGAGGTTGGCCGTGAGTTCTCGGACGTTGGCGACCGTGTCCTTGAGGTTGTCCGTGAGGGAGCCCTGGGGTCCCTCTCGGGTCAGCTCGGCCATCAGGCCCTCGAGGCTGCCCAGGGCCTTGGTCATGGCCCTCTCCAGGGAGACCGGATCGGTCCCGCGGACCGCGGACTCAGGGGGGATCACCCCCGAGCGCCTGTGGCCCTGGTCGATCTGGAGGTACTTGGAGCCGATGATCCCCGTGGAGCCGATCGTGAACTCTGCGTCCTTGTAGATGTCGACCCCCTGGCGGATCGAGGCGATGACCTTGGCGTCCGAGTCGATGAGCACTATGTCCCTGACCTGCCCGACCTCGACTCCCGAGAGCTTGACCGGGGCGTTCTTGGAGAGGTTGGCCACCTCGTGGAACATCACGTAGAGCGCGTAGCGCTTCTCGAGGGTGTAATCGCCCAGAAGGAAGATCGCGATCCCCATCAGGAGCAGGCCCGCGACGACGAAGGCCCCGACCTTGGCCTCGAGGGACATCAGGCCCGCGGCCCCCGGGAGGCTCCCGGGGCCTCGTGGTTGGCGGTCTCGGGCTCGAACTCCTTGAGCTTCATCTTGATCGGGCCCTGGCTCAAGCCCTCCACG
>CAYLZQ010000210.1:0-4454 GCA_964388045.1 uncultured Elusimicrobia bacterium
CAAGTTCCTGATCATCGAAGCGGAGAGCGCGCTCGAGGGCGAGGACTCGGGTCATCCGCGCGCGGGATCCCCCAGGCAGGCCTTGAGCGACGCCACGACGTGAGCCAGCTCCTCCTCGCTCAGGCCCGGGTAGAGGGGGAGGCAGATGTGCCGCCGGGCGATCTCCTCGGCCCCGGGGAAACTGTCGTCGCCGTTGACGGCGGCATGGCGCCAGGACTTCCAGACGGGCTCCAGATGGCAGGGGAGGTCGTAGACCTCGCCGGTCAGCGACACCCGGAATTCCTCCTTCAGGCGCTTCTTGAGCTCCGCCCGGGATATCCCCTGGTCCAGAGTGAGGATGTACTTGTAGTAGGTGGAGTCGAGGCCCTTGGGAAGCTCCAGGATCCTCGCTCCCTTGAGGTCCGTCAGCTCGCGGTCGTAGAATGCCGCGGCGGCCTTGCGCTGGACGAAGAGCTCCTTGGCCTTTCGGGTCTGCTGGAGGGCCAGGAGGGCGGTGAGTTCGCTCATCCTCCAGTTGTGGCCCAGCTCCGAGATGCGGTTGTCCATTTTAGGATTCTTGCCGTGGTTGCGCAGCATCCGGGCCTTTCCGTCAAGCCCCTCCTCCCGGGTCGTGATGAGGCCGCCCTCGCCGCTGACCAGGGGCTTGGTAGGGAAGAAAGAGAAGGCCCCGGCCAGGCCCCAGGCCCCGGCCGCGATCCCCTTGTAGGTCGAGCCGTGGGCGTGGGCGCAGTCCTCGATCAAGGCGATCCCGCGTTTTTCGCAGAGTTCCTTGAGCTCCTCGACTCCCGGGGTGATGATCCCGCCGATATGGACAAGGACGACGGCCCTGGTGTCGTCGCGGAGCCTCCTCCTGAGGTCCTCCGGGTCGAGGCAGAGGGTCCTTGGGTCGGAATCCGCGAACACCACCCGCGCCCCCGCATGGACGGCCGCGAAGGCGGTCGCGATGAAGGTGTTGGTGGGGACGATCACGGTCTTGCCCGCGACCCCGATGGTCCTGAGGATGATCTCCAGGGCCGTGGTGCAGTTGGAGGTCGCCACGGCGTGGGGGACCCCGCAAAGGGCTGCAAACTCCTGCTCCAAATCCTGGGTGAAGCGGCCCATGGTGAGGGTCCCGGAGGAGAGGATCTGCTCCAGGCCGTCTGCCAGAAAGCGGCGGTCCCTGGCGTCGAAGGGGACGCGCAGGATGGGGACGGCGACGGTTTTAGGCGGCGACGAGGTCGGGGAGGTCCTCATTATTCTTCTCCTGCTTCTTTTCGGCGATGACCTGCTTGAGACCCTCAAGGAAAGGGATCTCGGGCTTCCAGCCGAGGTGCTGGAAGGCCTTCTTGTTGGAGATCTGGACGCCCTTGAAGTCGCCCTGCCGGGCCGGGGTGTGGATCACCTGGATGTTGGGGTTGGCGTGCTCCCGGACCCACTCGGCCAGTTGCTTGATGGAAACCTTCTCCTCGCCCTCGAGGTTGTAGATATGGTTGGCGGCGACCGGCTTTAAGGCCAGGACGTTGCCGTGCGCGAGGTCCGAGACGTGGACGAACCTGCGGAACTGCAGGCCGTCCCCCGCGATGGCGATGGGCTCGCCGGCGAGGGCAAGGCTCACGAACTTGCTGATGACCGTCGCCCCCCGGGCCCTGGGGCCGTAGGGGATGCCGTAGCGCAGGATGGTGTAGGGAAGGTTGTAGAGCCCATGGAAAGCGCGGCAGTAGTGCTCCCCCGCGAGCTTGGTGGCTGTGTAGAGGTGGGTCGGAGCGGGGATGAGGGTCTCCTCGGTGATGAACTCCTCCCTGACGTCGCTGTAGGTCCAGATGGTGCTCGCGTAGACCACGCGCTTGACCCCCACGCGGCGGGCCGCGTCGAGCACGTTGATCGTGCCGCGCACGTTGATCTCCTCGGCGTAGAGGGGGTCGGCGACCACGTCGTTGACGTCGGCCATGGCGGCCAGGTGCATGACGTAGTGGCAGCCGTGGGTCGCGAAGCGCACGGCCGTCGGGTCGAGAAGGCTTCCGTGGTAGAACTCCACGCCCTCCAGCTCGCTGGGATAGACCATGTCGAAGACGCGGACCTGGAAGCCCGCGGCGAGAAGCTTCTGGACCACGTTGGCGCCGATGAATCCGGATCCGCCGGTGACGAGTGCGCGCATGGGACCTCCGTTAAGACGCCTGCTGGCTGCGCCGCGCGCGGCCCGGGGACAGCTCGCGCCTCAAGGGCGGGAGTTTCCTGGGGACTAAGCCGAGGAAGGCGCGGCGAACATGGCGTTCAATGTCTGAACATTCTAGAAAAAATAAGCCTTTATGTCAATTTGAGGAGAGCGCTATCGCCCGTCCCGCAGGGGCTGCATGGACCGCTCCGTGTGGGTAGCCGCAGGAGGGGCCATGGCCGCCACGGTTTTCCGGAGGGAAATAGGCTCCACCGAGGCCTTGGGCCAGGGCCGCAGGCGGCATCGAAGCCACTTGCGGAGGTGGCCGAGGAACTCCCGAAGGGGCATGCGGCGGAACTCATCCTGGAGGAGCCAGGCCGCGAGGATCAGGTGCCGGAGGGGATAGAAGTAGCCCACGATCACGTCGTAACCGAGGTCCCGGGAGAGATTGAAATAGCCCCCCTTGCTGTAGTCCTCTATCACCTTGCGCCGCATTTCCTCATGGAAGTCGGCCGAGTCCGGCTTGGCCTTCTCGCCCAGGAGCTTGCTCTTGGCGAGCCTCCACAGGAAGGAGGGAAAGCTCGGGACCGGGACCTTGTTGTGCTGGTAGTAGTGCCTCATCACCTCGAGCACGATCCGCCGCCGCCAGGACCGAACCGTGAGGTAGTCGTAGTCCGTGAAGTTGAGCATCTTCGTGTCGTCGGCGGCGTCTATGTCGGAGATGGCTATCAGGTACTTCTCCTCGTCGAGCAGGCTCCGGCCGATCAGGCCCTTGAGGCGCGCGTACTCGTAAACCGGGGTCCCGGGGAGGGCTTGGATGTAGTTGATGCTGAGGCGCGAGCGCGGGGACTCGTAGGAGTCCTCGGTCACCTTCTTGAGGAACTCCGTCGTCTCGCGGATGGTCTCGGGGGTCTCCCCGGGCATGGCCAGCACCATCTGGCAGATCGTGAAGAGCCCCGCCTCCTCGGTCCAGCGGGCGGCGTCAAGGTTGTTCTGGAGCGTCGCGTTTTTCTCCATGATCCGGAGGATGGCGGGGCTCCCCGTCTCCATCCCGTAGTAGACCGCGACGCAGCCGGCCTCCTTCATCCTCCGCAGGAGATCGCCGTCCACCGAGCGCACGCGCACCCCGCCCACCTGCCAGAGTATGTCGAGAGGCGCGATCTGACGGATGAACTCCTCGGTCTGGCGCCGGTCCGAGCCGAAGTTCTCGTCGGTGAAGGTGATGAAGCCCACGTTGTAGCGTTCCATGAGCGTCTTGACCTTCGCGATGATCTGTCCGACCGGGATGGCCCGATAGCCCTTGTCCCAGCGGTGGCAGAAGGTGCAGCGGGCCACGCAGCCCTTGGCCGTCACCAGGGTCGCCATCTTCTTGCCCCGGCGGTGGGGCTCGAAGCTGCGCGGGTCCTGGCAGAAGTCGGGCCGCTCGAAGGGCTCGTTGATGAAGTTTGAGATGCGGGAGTATTTCTCCAGGATCGAGAAGTCCGGGTTGAAGACCTCCTCCGCCGGGAGGCGCGTCTCGTAGCCGGTAAAGTGCATCTCCCCGTCGGGCTTGAGGAAGGTGATGCCCTTGACCGCTTCGAGAGCCCCGGGGTCCACGCGCTCGCGGCCGCGTTCGAAGGCTTCCAGCAGGTTCTGGACGACAAGCTCGCCCTCGCCGATGACGCAGACGTCGATGCCGGCCAGGCGATGGAGGATCTCCGCGCTGGCCGCGAGGTTTCCTCCCACGACGATCCGGGCCTCGGGACTGACCCGCCTGATCATCCGGGTCAGGTTCTTGGTGTAGGCATAGGCCGTCGAGACCACGGCCGAGATGCCCACGACGTCGGGCTGGGAGTCGCGGAAAAAACGCTCGATCTCCTCCCAGGAAGGCCTCAGCCCGTCGATGTCGTAGAAATAGGGATCGCAACCGATCTCCCTGAGCGATTGGATGACCGCCAGCGACCCGAAGGGGGGGTAGGTGGTCGGCACGGGCCGGATGGGCGTCGTGCAGATGACGATCTTCACGGGAGGGGGACGGGAGGGAGCAGCCCTTGAGAGAGACGATCGGTGAGGAGCGGCGCTCCAAGCGGACGGAGCGCTACTTCCCCTTCCACAGAAAAGCCGACTTCTTGACGAAGGCTATGGAGCCGCCGAGCTTTTCCATGGCGCTTTCCTCGAAGCGGGACTCGATGGAGGCCTCGGATTCCTTGGCCGGCTCCAGCTTCTCCTTGGTGGAAACCTTGTAGTTGCCCTTCAAGAGTTCCATGAATGGCTCCTCCGTGCGTTCAGGGTTTGAACATTATAGCAGGTGAGCCAGGACCTGTCAATTCGGCCCTGGGATCGG
>CAYLZQ010000211.1:0-4444 GCA_964388045.1 uncultured Elusimicrobia bacterium
GGAGGAGGGGCCTCTTTCGGCTCAGGGGGGGCCTTGGCCTCCGGTTCGGGCTTGGGAGCCTCCGGCGGAGTCTCCTTCTTGTGCGGAGGGGCCGGCTTGCCCATCTCGATCCTGGGAGGAGCCTCCTCGGAGCCAGGCTTGTAGCCAGCGGCCTGATGGGCCAGGGTCTCGAAGAGAGAGGCCAGGCTGTTTCTGACCGCTCTTTGCGTCACCTCCGGGGTGACCAGGCCCGGGTTCACCCCCTGGCTGCGCTGGGTGGCCACGGTCTGAAGGGTCTTGGCCCAGAGAAGGCGCCCGCTGTGGGCGTCTCGGAGGCTGGCCTCGATGCCTACGGTCGCGGTCACGGTGACCATGGGGGTGAAGACCAAAAAGAAGGTCAGGGGCGCGGCCAGGAAGAAGATGGGGTTGATGGCGGCCTTGGCGCTCGCGTCCGCGGTCTGGACCTGGAGGATGAGATCCGCCCCGAACTGCTCAAGGATGTCCTGGGGGGCGATGTAGCGGGTCTCGGGAGGCAGGAGGATCACCTCCGAGAAGAACTGCCCGGGGGCGGTCCCGATCCTTGCCCGGTCCGGATCTGCGAAGGCCTTCTTCAATGGCTCCCCGGCGAAGTGGACCCCCAGCTTGGCGGCCACGGCCTGGACGTGCCTCGGACGGATCTCGGGAGTCTGCTTGAGGGTGGCGCAGCCGGCCAGGGGGAGACAAAAAGAAAGGGCGGCGCCGAGGATGCGCCTCATCCCGGATACCTCAGGAACGGTGGGCCTCGACGTGAAGCTCCCCCTCCTCGGCATGGACCAGAAGGGCCACGGGCCGGCAGCAGACGTGGCAGTCCTCGTACATGGTCTGGCCGTCCTGCTCGGAGGTGGCATGGACCTCGAACTCCTCGCCGCAGTAGGGGCAGGGCACCTGGACCCACTGCTCCAGGTGCTGGGTCTGGGGCTCGGCCGTGACCTCGCTTAAGACCCTCTCGAGGACCTTGTCCCGAGGCCCCGGGGCTCGGCCCTTGCGCGCTCCGCTTGTCTTCTGGGTCTTGGAGGCCTTGGCCTTCTTGCCGGCCTTGGATTTCACAAGCACAGGATAGCTTTCAAAAAGAATTTAGGCAAGTGCCGCGACTGCCGCGCAGTTGATGAGCGCCGTTGATCAGGCCCCCTTGCTCAGCTTCTCCAGGGTCAGCCAGCGGTTGGTCCCGGCGAACCTCTGGTGCATCCTGGTCCTGGGCTCCCCGTGGGGGGATTCCACCTCGGCAAGCTGGAGGTTCGCCAGGGCTTCCAGGCCCCTGGCGCGGAAGGCCTTGAGGGAGGACTCCAGGGCCATGCCCACGGTCCTGAAGGCGAGCAGGGTCGAGAACTGCAGAACATAGCCCAGGGCTCCCAATTGCTCGTTGGAGAGGAGCCTGCCCTCCCTCTTGGCCTTGCCCCAGTGCAGGGAGGGGGAGAGGTTGAAGCCCAGCATCTGTTCGGGGTAGTACTGGTGCACCCCCTCGGCGAAGGCCCGGGGCCCCGCAAGATCGGTGCCGTTGAACTCGGCCCAGATGACGTCCACCCCCAGGGAGGCGGCCTCCAGGGCCCGGTCGACCGCGTGCTCCACCCCTGGGCCGCGCCCCCCGGGAACGGCCCCGTCCACCGCGTCGGTGCGGGCGATGAGGACCAGGGCGGTCTCGGTGGCCTGGGCCGCGGCCTTGACGGCGATGAGCTTCTCGATCCATTTGTGGGCGGGGACCAGGACCTTGTCCCTCTTCATTCCGTGGTGAGCGATGATGTGGCCGCAGGTGCGCTCGGCAGGGTCCTGGTCCTCCAGGTGCACCCCAGCGGCTCCGGCCCGGATGAGCTCCCGGGTCAGGGTGAAGGTCTGGGTGGGGCCTCCGAAGCCCGCCTCGATGTCGACGAAGATGGGCGGAGCGCCCAGGACCTCCCCCACGGTGTCGTAGAAGTGGCGGTCCCGCGCGCCCTCGATGCCGCGCACGAGCTCGCGGAGGAGCTCCACCATGGCGTGGGAGGGGTAGATCCCGATGTCCGGGTACATGTTGTGGGCGACCGCGAGCTGCCAGCCGCTGGCGTAGATCGCCTCGAAGTCCAGCTCGGTCAGAAGAGAGGCGGTCATGGCGTCGTAGGCCCCGGCCGTCAGGAGATAGGACCTCTCAGGCTCGGTCTTGCGGAGAGCGAATTTTTCCCTGAGGAGCCCCCGGAGCTTTTCCGCCGGGTGGACCTTCTCGATCGGAGCGTACATCCTGGCGAACTCGCTGGCCGGGTAGGTCCAGGCCCTCACCCCGGCGGGCTTGGGCTTGGCGAGTTCCCTGACCATCTGGAGGCTCCAGTCGCCGGCCCTGCGGTATCTGGCCGCGGCGGCCTCATCCCCCTGGTGCTCCTGGAGGATCTTCCCAAGCTCCTCCTCGAACCACCGCGCGACCAGGTCCTCAGTGATCCTTACTCCCTCGGCGGCCAGGACCCCGTGGCGGATCCTCTGGGCGACCATCAGGCGGTAGATCCTGTCTGTGGCCAGGTCCTCCATGAAGTTGCCGATGAGTCTCCCCTCCCGGTCGTAGCCCTTGATCATGCGCGCCCCCAGGCCCGAAAGGACCCCGAAGCGGTACTCGATCATGGTGCGGATCGCGTCCCTGGTCCCCGCGACCGAGATCGCGCCCACCCCGACCGGGGCCGGGGCGAGGTCGGGACGGCGCGGGGCCTCGGGGTGGATGACCTGGAGCTGGTTGGGGGCCGGGAACTGGAGGGTCGCCCCCTCCCGCTGGTCCGGATGCCCGGTCCAGGCCCCGTCGAAGCCCAGGGAGGCCTCGTTTTTCTTGTCCGCCCCGAGGCGCTCGAGCGCCCGGGCGTTCGCCTCCGGGTTCTGGCGGTCCGGGAAGAGAGCGGTCATGCCCCCGATGGCCAGGACCCCGCGGCGGTGGCAGGCGTCCACCAGGCGCAGGCGGATGTTCTGGAAGAAGGGCACGTCGTGGGGGATCGTGTTTCGGTCCGGGAGGATCCAGGCGGGATCCGCGAGCTTGTAGTGGATGAGGCTCGCCATGTAGTCCCAGCGGCCGAGGTTGAGGCCGATCGCGTGCCGCCTGGAGGCGTGGAGGATCTCCTCGAGCTGGGCGGCGGCGGGGAGGGACTCGATCAAGAACATGACCTTGGTGGTCCCGGCCGGGATCCCGATGGCCTCCTCCATGGCGGCCAGGACCTCCGAGAACCAGGCGGCCTCCTCGGCGGACTCGATCTTCGGGATGTAGAAGCAGAGCCTGCGCTGCAGGGCGGGCTCCTTGACCGCGGCCCGGCGCTCCTCGGCCGTCTCGAAGAAGAGGCTCGCCAGATCGAAGAGGGAGGCGGAGAGCCTCTCCCCGCGGATGGCGCGCCTCTCGTCCAAGTGGAGCCCGCGCGGGCGGTAGTAGAGGAGCTGCGCGCCGGGCTTGATGCGCGTCACCTTGCCGCTGGCGGGCTCGGTGTAGGCCAGGGTCCCCCGGATGGCCTCCACCGTCTGGCGCTGGGCCGCGCGGACGTTCTCCCAGTCGGTCACGATCGAGTCCTCCCCGTCCGGCATGCAACCCGGATCCCCGGAGTTGCACATGGCGACCAGGATCTTGGCGTTGTCGGCCGGGCCGGTGATCTGGTTTCTCTGGTCTTGGGCCCAGTCCGGGAGCTGTATCCTCCAGTCCCCGTTGGTGGCCTCGGAGTCCGGAAGGTAGCCCGGCATCTCCCCTGCGTGGGCCCGCGCCAGCACCCGTTCGCGCGCGCAGAGAAGCTCGCGCCTGCGCGGCTCGAAGGAGTGGTGGAGCGGCAGAAGGAAGTCCAGGAATCCTGCCGGGAGCTCCTCCGCGGCCTTCTCGGGACTGGGTGCGGTTTTCATCAGCATGGAACTCTCCTCCGGTCGCGCGGCTTGGCTGCCATGGTGAGATAGAAGAGTAAGAAAATCTCCTGGTCTAAATCAAGGCGAAAAAGAGGTGCCTGCTCACCTCCCCCACGGGGGCGCGAGTGCCAGTGGCACTCGCGCGGGCGCAGCGATAGAACATTAATGGCGACGGCGCCCCGGGCCCGAAGGGCTGAGGTGAGTTGAGGGGGCCGCTCTCTCCCTTCCCTACGGGAGGGGGTGGGATTGAGAGCCTGAGCGGTTGCGAAAAGCGCGCGGCGCGTTTCTCAAACCCGCAGCCGCATGAGGTCGCGCGCGAGGCGGAATTTCCGCCCCGGATTGAGAAGCCTCTTGAGCTCCGCCTCCGAATCCCGGGAGAGATGGGTCAGGACCCCTTGGCGGCAGCCTGAGGCCTCCAGGAGGGCCAGGGCCTCCCTGGGCGTCAGGTGTCCCGGCATGGCGTCCCTCTCGGGGACAGTGCACTCGATCAGGAAGAGATTCGTCCCGGCCGCGAAATCAGCCAGGCCTGGGCACATGCCAGTATCCCCCGAGTAGACAAACGAGCTTCCCTCGCGCAAGAGGCGGTAGGCGAGGGCCGGGGTGGGAT
>CAYLZQ010000212.1:0-4442 GCA_964388045.1 uncultured Elusimicrobia bacterium
CCCTCCTGGCCTCCGTCCGGGAGTGGGCCGGGCGGGAGAGGATCCTTCCTTATAATAGCCGGAGGCACGCGGGCTTCCTGCGCCATCTGGTGGTGCGGGAGGCCAAGAACCGCGCGGAGAGAATGGTCAGCCTGGTCACGGCCCCCGGGGCCCTTCCGCTGGAATCCTTCTCTGAAGCGGTGCGCGGAGCCTACCCTGCGACGACCATCCTCTGGGGAGTCAACGGCAAGCTCTCGGACACCGCTGTCCCGGACTCCTTGCAGGTCCTGGAGGGCCCTGGCCACGTCACGGAGCTCCTGAGGCTTCCCGAGCAGAGCCTCAGGTTCCGGATATCTCCCCAGTCCTTTTTCCAGACCAACACCGGGGGGGCCGAGGTCCTCTACGGGATCCTGCGCTCCTGGGTCCGGGAGGCCGGGGGGCGGGTCCTGGACCTCTACTGCGGGGGGGGAGGGATCTCCCTCTCGGTTTCAGGGGTTGCAAGTGAAGTGATCGGCGTTGAGCTCTCAACCTCGGCCGTGGAGGACGCCCGAGCCAACGCGGCCTTGAACGGGATCGCCAACGCCCGGTTCTACTGCGGCTCCGTGGAGATCCTCCTTCCTGCCCTTCTGGACATGCGCCCGGAGGTCGTGATCGCGGACCCCCCTCGGGCGGGGCTTCATCCCAAGGCCCAACAGATCCTGAGGGAGGAGGGCCCCGGGACCCTCCTGTACGTCTCCTGCAATCCCGAGGCCATGGGCCGGGACCTGGAGGCCCTCTCCCCCGGCTACCGGCCCCGGCGCGCCGAGGTCGTGGACCTCTTCCCCCACACGGACCACGTCGAGACGCTCGTGTGGCTCAGCCGGGCGCCGCGGGTTTCTTTGAGAAGAGCCGAGGATTAGCTATAATCTCACCGGAAGCCCCCTCTCGCGCTCGTAACACAATGGATAGTGTCCAAGCCTGCGAAGCTTGGTATCCAGGTTCGATTCCTGGCGAGCGCACCACTTTACGAGGCAGGAATCGAACCGGTATAAAGGGAAGCTGAGCGCGCGCCGTTGAAGGCGCCGCAGGCGCCTGCGCTCAGGCCGATTCCTGGCGAGCGCACCACTTTACGAGGCAGGAATCGAACCGGTATAAAGGGAAGCTGAGCGCGCGCCGTTGAAGGCGCCGCAGGCGCCTGCGCTCAGGCCGATTCCTGGCGAGCGCACCACTTTACGAGGCAGGAATCGATCTCCGGCTGACCCGGGCCTGGCGGAATTGCTATACTTTCCATCGGAAGGCCGCTTCTTGAGCGCGTTCTCCGACGGATGAACCTCGAATCCGAATTGCAAGGCGAAGCCCCGCGTCTTCCGATCCCCGGCGGGCGTGAAAGCGGGTCTTCCCACGCCGCGGCCATGGATCCTGGTCAGCTCAATCCCGAGCAGAGGGAGGGGGTCCTCCATCCCGGAGGCCCCCTTTTGGTCCTGGCCGGGGCCGGGACAGGAAAGACCAGGGTCATCACCTGCCGGATCGCCAACCTGATCGCCTCCGGGGTCGCGCCCGAGAGGATACTGGCTGTCACCTTCACCAACAAGGCGGCCGAGGAGATGCGCCGCCGGGTGGAGGAGCTGGCTCCCGGCTGCGGGGCCAGGGTCTGGGTCCACACCTTTCACGCCTTCGCCTGCAGGATTCTCCGCCAGCACCACCAGCTCCTCAATCTCCCAAGGCACTTCACGATCTACGACCAAGACGACCAGAAGAAGGTCGTGGTGGAGGCCATGAAGGAGCTGGGCCTCGGGGATCAGACCAACAAGGCCGCAATGTATGCCAGTCTCATCTCCCGCGCCAAGGACGACCTCCTGGACGCCCACTCCTACGCCATCTACGCCGCGGCCTCCCCGGACCATTCCCGCCAGACGGCGGCGCGCATCTACGTGGTCTACCAGAGGAGGCTCGATGAGGCCGGGGCCCTGGACTTCGGGGACCTCCTCCTCAAGGCCTGCCTGCTCCTCAAGGAGCAGCAGGCCGTGCGGGAGTACTACCAGGAATACTTCCTGCACCTCCTGGTGGACGAGTACCAGGACACCAACCACGCCCAGTACGTCCTGACCAAGACCCTGGCCGCCAAGCACCGCAACCTCTGCGTGGTGGGCGACGACGACCAAAGTGTGTATTCGTTCAGGGGAGCCAACATCCGCAATATCCTCGAGTTCGAGAGGGATTTCAAGGAAGCGCGGGTGGTGACCCTGGAGCAGAACTACCGTTCCACCGGCCTGATCCTGGAGGCTGCCGGCAGGGTGATCCGCAACAACAGGGCCCGCAAGCCCAAGACCCTCTGGACCAGGAAGGAGGCGGGCCAAGGGGTCTTGGTCCGGGAGCTGGCCAACGAGATGCGGGAGGCGGAGTGGGTCGTGGGGCGCATCCAGGAGCTTCTCTCAAGCGGCCGCAGGCCCTCGGAGGTGGCCGTCTTCTACCGCACCAACGCCCAGAGCCGCTCCTTCGAGGAGGCCCTGCGCAGGGCCGCTCTCCCCTACCGGATCGTGGGGGCCATGCGCTTCTACGACAGGAAGGAGGTCAAGGACGCCCTGGCCTACGCCCGAGTGCTTCTCAACCCCGCGGACCATGCGAGCTTCCTTCGGATCGTGAACGTCCCTCCCCGCGGGATCGGGAAGACAAGCCTGGAGAGGATCGAGGGGCACTCCCGCTCCTCGGGCCTGACCCTCTGTGAGGCCTTCCGGGAGCAAGCAAGGATTCCCCAGCTCTCGGCGGGCTGCCGCCGCGCGGCCGAAGGCCTCGTCCGCCTCCTGGAGGGCCTGCGCTCGGAGCTCCCCCGGCTCTCAGCGGCAGGGGCGATCGCTCGCATCCTTCAGGAGACCGGCTACTGGTCGTGGCTTGAGTCCGAGACAGATTCAGACCCCGAGGCGGCCGGCCGCCTGGGCAACCTCCAGGAGCTGGTCAACGCCGCCAAGGAGCGCGAGGAGGCGGCCAGGGCCCAGGGGGTCTCCCTGGACCTGGGGAGCTACCTGGAGGAGGTCTCCCTTCACACGGATCTGGACTCCTACGAGTCCGGGGCGAGCGCGGTCACGCTGATGACAGTGCACCTCGCCAAGGGCCTGGAGTTCCCGGCGGTCTTCCTGACCGGCCTGGAGGAGGGGCTCTTTCCCATCGGGGGAGGCCTCTCCCCTGAGGACCTGGAGGAGGAGCGCAGGCTCTGCTACGTGGGCATGACCCGGGCCAGGGAGAGGCTCTTCCTCACCCATGCCGCCACCCGCAGGATATTCGGCCAGGTCTCGGCCAACCTCCCCTCGCGCTTCATCTTGGAGGCGCAGATCCACTCAACGGCGGCGGAGACGCAAAGCAACGGATTCGGCCCCTTTTCGCCGCGGGCGGCCCTTCCCGGGGGCGCCTCGGGCGGGGGAGCCCGGTCGCCGCGACTCGACAGGGTCGCCATAGGCATGCGCGTGAGGCACCCCGCCTTCGGGATCGGGAGCGTGGTGGACAAGTCAGGCTCGGGGGAAGGGCTCAAGGTCACTGTCCGCTTCGACGACGGCCGGACCACCAAGCTCCTGGCGCGCTACGCCCCTCTTGAGGCGGCATAATTCATGGGCCTCACGGAAGAGGAAGTCCTCAAGATCGCCAAGCTCGCGAGGCTTCGCCTGTCCTCAGACGAGGTGAGGCTCTATCAATCCCAGCTCGTCAAGATCCTGGACTACGTGGCCGAGCTCTCGCGCCTGGACACCGCGGGGGTCCCTCCCACGGCCTCCGTCCTGGGGCTCTCCAACGTCATGAGGGAGGATGTCCCAAAGCCCTTCGAGGAGCCGGAGAGGCTGCTCTCCAACGCCCCGGAGAGGGAAGGGCCTTACTACAAGGTCAAGAAGGTGATCGAGTGATCCGACTTCTCGGCGCGCTCCTGATGACGGGGGGCCCGGCTTTCGCCAAGCCGCCGGCTCCCGGCCCCCAGGCTGAAAAGGCTTTCGTGACCGCCGTCCGCCTCTATCAGCGCGCTGATTTCGAGGGCGCCCTCAGGTCCTTCGACAAGGCCATCTCCCTTTTTCCAGGCTGGAAGACCGCCGCGGCCTACAGGGCCCTCTGCCGCTGGACCCTGGGGGACCTGGCAGGGGCCAAGGACGACTCGGAGCTGGGCCTC
This sequence comes from uncultured Elusimicrobia bacterium, assembly GCA_964388045.1. GTDB lineage: Bacteria > Elusimicrobiota > Elusimicrobia > UBA1565 > UBA9628 > CAYLZQ01. The sequence continues at coordinate 4,103 of CAYLZQ010000212.1, forward strand.
AAGCTCATCCCCAACAGCCCCGAGTCCTACGTGGGAAGGGGCAAGGCCCGCCTGGTGGCCAGGGACTACCAGGGCGCTGTCGCCGACTTCCAAGAGGCAGCGCGGCTCGACCCTGAATCTGCGGAGGCCCTTTTCGGCCTTGGAAGCGCCTTGAGCTCCCAGGGGGACTCCAAGGCCGCGCTCAGGCACTTGGATGGCGCGGCGCGCCTTTCCCCGGAGTTCGCGGCGGCCCTGCTCGTGCGCGGAGGGGTCAGGGAGCGGCTCGGGGATTTCTCCGGCGCTGTCCAGGACTACTCCCGGGTGCTTGAGATCGCCCCGCGCTTCGCCTGGGCCAGGCTCT
>CAYLZQ010000213.1:0-4427 GCA_964388045.1 uncultured Elusimicrobia bacterium
ACGCTCCGAGTACGCGCGGATGCGCGCGCCGTTTCTGCTCACCATGGCGTCGTAGAGCCCCACCTGGCCCAGGGAGGGGTCGTGGTCGTTCTTGTTGTAGACCCCGTCCGAGCCGGAGCGGGAAAGCTCGGCCAGGTGGGCGTAGGCCTCGTCGATCATGACCGCGCCTGGCTTGGCCCTCTTGACCGCGTCCGTCATCTGCTCCAGGAACTCGGAGCCTCCCAGGGCCTTCCAGCGCTGCTGGAAGCCCTCGATCATGCGGTTCATCTCGGAGCGCGCCCAGCCCCGGGAGCGGTTCCTCTCCTCGGCGAGGATCCTCATCCAGCGCTCGAAGTAGCGGACGTTCAAGACCTCGTAGGTCATGTCCCGGCGCGCGAGGTCCACCCCCAGGTCCGCGAAGAGGCGCAGGGCCTGCTCCGTCTCCCAGTCTCGCGTGACGAGGCGGCTGAAGTCCCTCTGGGCCATGTCGATCCACATATCCTCCCCGTAGTCGGTCAGGGGATGATGGACCAGTATCCTCTTGGAAACGCGGCGATTGCCCTCCGGGTAGCGGTCCGTATGGATGAGGTGGAAGACCGGGTCGCGGCCGTGGCGCGGGACAGCGGCCATGATCTCCGCATCCGACAGGTCCTGGGGCGGGACTATGTGCAGGAAGGACTCGGGGTAGAGGGAGAGCTCGTCGCTGTCCAGGGAGGTGTGGTTCGGGACCAGGTCCACCCCCACCTTGAAGCCCAGGGCCCGGGCGCGCCTGACGAACCTTCTGAAGGCCTTCTCACCGCCCAGCTCCTTCTTGATCCGGTAGCCCTTGACGGCATAGGGCGAGCCTCCCCCCGTGCCCCAGCGCCGGACCTCCCCGATCTCGAAGACGTCCAGGAGCCAGAGGACGTTCGATTGGGTGGTCTTGCGGATGCGCGAGAGTTCCTCCTCGTCGAGCGAGTCGAAGAAATTCTTGCCGGGCTTCGTCCTGTTGTAGGCCCGGGCCAGGATCATGTAGATGGAGGAGGATCGGAGCCAAGTCGCCTCATCAAGGCCGTTTGCCTCGTCATGCAACTCCTTGACGGCCTTGATGAGGCTGCCGTTAAGCCGCTCGTTTTTCTCTTTGTCGTTCAGTTTCGAGTTCCTTATCTCCGCGAAAGTCTCCCGGTAGGTCCCGGTCCACTCGAAGGCTGAGAAAAGGGTGTCGAGGTACTTGAAATAGTCCTCAAGTTGCTCGGTGGAATCGGGGCTCTCCCTCTCGAGCTCCAGCTTGGCATAGAGGAAGCCCTCGAGGCCTGCCGAGCGCGCCTTGACCATTTCCCCGGAAGGCTTGCGGAAGGCGAAGGGAGCCATGGTCTCCCCCCAGGGCAGGCGTGTCCCGTCTCCCAGGACCTGCCTGAGCTCCTTGAGGCGCTGGAGGCGGATCAGGCTCTCGAGCGAGGTCCGCGGGCTGTCCTGTTCCCCAGGCGAGGAGCCCTGGACGACCTCGGCCCGCCTCTTCTTCGCGGGCCTCTGAATCCTCCGCTCGGGGAGAGGCTCCGAGGCCAGGCGCCTGGCCTTCCAGGAATGCAGGGCTTGGCCGAGGCGCTTCCAGAGGGAGGGGCCTGGAAGCTCGCTGCTGGGGGCGTGGCGCCGCCTAGCCTGGCGGATGAGGGCCCCGGCCTCGCGGATCGCCTGCTCGGGATCCAGGAGCCTCGTCTCCAAAAATTCCTTGGCCTTCTCCAAGCTGTCGAAAAGTCCGGCCCCGGCCTCATGTTGGGGCTTGTCCATGGGCGAGAGAGCCTGCCTCGCCAGGGAGACCACATAAAGGAAGTAGCCGTCGGGCAGGCGGCCGTTCCTGGCCACCACCAGCTCCGCCATGCGGCGGATAAGAGTTGAGAGCTTCTCGGCGCTCAACTCGGCCGCGGCTGCGGTCCCCAGGGGCTCTTCCGAAACCCCGTCGAAGTCGGTCCAGGTGATTCCAGGGTCCTCAGGAGTCCCCCTGGAAGAGTAGGATCTAAGGCCTTCTCGGAGTCCCGAGGCCGCGACCACCACCGCGAGGGAGTCAGCCGGGGAGAGGAGGCTTGCCTCCCCCGGGCCTTCGTTCCCTGCCGGGAGCACGACCCCCACGTTGTGGAGGATGAGGCGGCTGACCAGCCGGCCCAAGGGGCTTTCCTTGCCCGGGACTCCCCCCAGGCCCAGGACGGCCAAAAGGGGCGACCTGAGCGGGTCTCCGGCGCGGGCATAGAGGGCCTCCAGGGCGGCCATCACCCGGGCCTCAGAGGCCCCGCTGGAGGAAAGGATCCTGACCAGGGAAACATCAGCGCTTGCAAGCGCGGGAAGGGACTCGGAATCCAGGTCCCAGGTCAGGGCTTCCGGGGAGCCGGAGTATCCGCTGGCCATCGGAGACTGGGGCTCCGAGAGCCTCAGCGAGAATCCGCGGCTCCTGAGGGCGAAGGCCAGGGCATGGAGTTTGTGCTCGGGCACGCTGATCCAGAGGGAGCCTGAGAGGGGCATGGAGGCCTTGAGCCTGGCCCCGAAGCGCGAGAGCAACTCGGGATCCAGGCCAGCCTTTGAGAGCATCTCCGAGGGATCCCCCCCTTCCCGCCAATCCCAGAAGCGCGCAAATCCCGCCCCCGGAGGTCCCTCCACGATCAGGTCCAGGGGCCCCATCAGGGGATCCACGCCAGCCACCCCTGAGCCGCTCGGGTCCGCCATGGGAGTGGGGAAGTCCAGGGGGATGTCCAGGAGGCGCGCAAGGAGAAGGACCAGCTCCCCCAGGGCTCCCGGCTTCTGGACCGCGGCGCGGTTCTTGAGCACGAAGGCCGTGACGATCGTCTTCAGAGGCTCCTCCCGCATGCGCTTGCCGATCTCAAGACTGCGCAGGGCCACTGGGAAGAACTTGGAGATGGTCCTGGTCAAGGCCAGGTTCTGCGGGCCCGCCGCCTCCAGGAGATCCGAGATCACCTGGTCCGTGATCGCCTTCGGGGCGGCCTGGGTTATGTTGGAGAGCGCAGCCGCGGCCATGTGCCGGATGTTTCCCCTCTCGTAGACGTCCTTGACCTTGGAGGAGAGGGCCTCGCCCTCCTTGGGCGAGGCCTTGCTCCCGAGCTGACCCAGGAGCCAGGAGGCGCTGTAGCGCGCCCTCTTGTCTTCGCTGGAAAGCTCCTGGACGATGCGGAAAACTCCTCCCCTGTCCCCGTGCCGGGCCAGGGTGTAGGCCGCGTAGATTCCGGCGTCCCAGCGGGAGTCCGCCAAGGCCCTCTGGAGGAGGACGTCCACGGAGTGGGTCGGCATCTCGGCCAGGGCCAGAAAGGCCATTTGCCTGACCCGCGCGTCAGTATCCTTGAGCGCGGCCTCGGCCAGGGGGATCGCGGCCTCAGGGACCTTCAGGTTCATCAGGGTCAGGGCCGCCTGGGCCCTGAGGAGCCAGACCTGGTCCCGGAGGGCGGCCAGGAGCCCGGGCAGGGCCTCGCGGCCGGCCGAGTTGAACTTCCTGCGCATCTCGGCGTAGACCGCGTCCCCGATCCTCCTGCGAGCCTCCGCGGCGGTCTCCTCGTCCTCGCCGGCCTCGTCCTCGAAGCGGGACCTGGCCGAGCTCCTGGCGAGCTCAGAGACCTGGTAGACCTTGTCCTCGAGGTCCATCACCCCCTTCCAGCGCTTGATCCAGCCCCAGGGATCCAGCCCCTCCCTGGAGGCCGCCCCCAGGCTGAGGAACCATCTGATCCTGCCCCAGAAGGCCTTGCCAACCGATAGGAAAACAAGCTTCACCGCATCCCAGGCCTGAACCAGCCCGGCCCCCTGGTACCAGATGGGGACTTGGAGGTCCTTGGCGCTCGCCATCAGGATGGCCTTGACCGAGAGGGGCAGATGCTCCAGGATGAAGCCCTTGAGGGCCCTGAGCGCGCCCAGGGCGAGCTTGACCAGGAGGGCTATGGCCGCCACCATCGGCCATGCCATGGAAGTCCCGGACATGTAGGTATGCTTGCCGTCCGGAGCGTCATCGGCCCTATCGGGCATGTCCTTGGACTTGGCCGAGCCTATCCCCTTCTCGTAGACCTTGGGGGAACCGGGCTTGGTCTCGACGTCCCCTCCCGAGCCCACCAGGTGAGGGAACCAATAGAGGCGGGGCAGTGCGTAGCCGGGGTCTGTGTTTGGCCCTGCGGAGCTGTAAAAGGAAATCTCAGGCAGCCCGTCGTCGAGGCTCTTGGCAGCGGCCCCGGCCGCGATCATGCTCCTACCGGTCGCAGGCTGGCTGCCCGTGCGGTCAAAGGGACCGGCATTGCCCGCGCTGGCCCCCGCGATCACCGACTCCCCCTTGCGATTCTTCTGCAGGGTCAGGTTCGAGAAAAAAACCGCGAGATTGGAGGCGGCGTTGCCCCTGCTGCCGAGGCTTAGGCTGATCACGTCCACACCCCTCTGGAGGCCGATCACGGCGGCTCCCATGATGGGGCCGTCCGCCGCCCCGAGCG
>CAYLZQ010000214.1:0-4414 GCA_964388045.1 uncultured Elusimicrobia bacterium
CCTGGGGAGTTTGCTGGCTCGCCCTCATGGCGCTCACCAACTGGCTCGTGGATCCCTACGGGGAGTTCAACCTGGTGCGCGGTCCCTGGAACCGCCATCGCTTTTTCTACTCCCGGGCCTCTGCCAGGGTCCTTTCCGAGCGGCTCGGTGAGGGGGGGAAATACGCTTTGGTCTTCGGGACAGACCGGGTGCGCCTGGCCTCAAGCGAGGTCCTGGGCAGGCCTGTCCTCAACTTCTTCTCCCTGGACGGAAATCCCGCCTGCGCGCTGGGCTTCTTGAGGGGCCTTGGGCCCGGGCAATGGCGCAACGTCGAGCGCATATACTTTCTGCTGGACATTGAATCCTTCGCCGGAGACCCGGGCTGCCGCCTTCCCATCCGGATGGACTCGCCCCGGGAAGCTTTCCTCTACTCCCTCAATGGCTTCGGGATGGACAAGCTCATCGATGCCGCCAGGACAGTCTGGAGGAACCTCAGGGGAGGCTACGACTTCTACATGGAGGAGGACGGTTCCAGGGTCTCCCTTAGCGAGCCCCCCTTCGATCCCAGCGGTTTCGAGATGACGGATCAGAACCTGGCTCCCCGCCTTTTCTTTTCCGCCCAGGCGGCCAAGGCCCTGGAAGGGATCGAGGACATCGCCCGGGAGAAGCAAGTCCCGATCGTGTACTTCACCCTTCCCCTGAGCGACGTCTTTTTGAGGAGCCTGGACTTCTCCCTCCTGGCCGAGATGAGGAGGGATTGGCTCAAGCGCATAGACCGCTTCTACGACCTGATCTACTGGGCGGGGGTGTCCGAGGACCACTCCTGGTTCCACGAGGCGAGCGACCTCAACTCCCGGGGGATGCGCAAGGTCTTCCGGGAGTTCCTGATCCCTGAGGCTAAAAGCCGCCGGGTGAGCGCGGCGAACCTGGAGGAGCATCTGGGACGCCTGAGGGAGCGCCTGGAAAAGCTCTCGCAGTCACGCCATGGCCTTTGACTCTTACTTTTACATTCTTCTCTTCCTTCCGGTTGCAGCCGCAGGATACTTCGCTCTCCAGGGCCTTTCCTGGGCAAGGGCTTGGCTCCTCATCTGCGGCCTGGCCTTCTACACCCTGGCGGACCTCAGACACCTTCCAATCCTTGCCTGCTCGCTCCTGATCAACTACGGCCTCACAAGGCTGCTGGCTCCTCGCCCAGGAGACCGAGGCCTGCTTTTCTTCGGGATACTTTTCAACCTCCTTGCCTTTCTTTGGCTGCGCTGGGCAGCCCAGCCTGGTCCTTCACTGGCCTCGGCCAGATTCGGGCTTCCCCTGGCCCTTGGGGTCTTCACCCTGCAGCAGATCGCTCTTCTCGTGGAGGCGTACCGGGGGAGGGCTGTCTACGGGTTTCTGGACCATGGCCTATGCGTCGCCTTCTTTCCCCAGCTCCTGGCAGGGCCCATCAGCCTTCACAGGGAGATCCTGCCCCAACTCGGGCGGCCTAAGGGGCTTGACTATAGCAGCCTCGCCCGAGGGCTTTTGCTTTTCTCCCTGGGGCTCTTTAAGAAGACCATGCTGGCTGACAGCTTCGGGGTCTGGGCCAGGGCCGGATTCACGAGCCCGGGGGAGCTCAATCTCCTGGAGGCCTGGCTTGCCTGCTTTTCCAATACTCTCCAGATCTACTTCGACTTCAGCGGTCTCATGGACATGGCTTCAGGCTCAGCCCTGGCCTTTGGAGTGGAGCTTCCCTCAAGCTTCGACTCCCCCTATCAGGCCCTGGACATCCGGGACTTCTGGAGGCGCTGGCACAAGAGCCTGGGGCGCTGGCTCAGGGCCTATGTGGCGAGGCCGCTGGCTGGCAGGCTTGGGAAGGCTCCGTCAGTGTTGATCGTCTTTCTGGCTGCGAGCCTCTGGTATGGAGCGGGAGGGACCTTCCTGGTCTGGGGACTCCTGAATGCGGCGGCTTTCCTCTGGCACAGGTCCTGGCTGGGATCTGGCCTCAGATGCCCCAGGCCCTTGGCCTGGCTTCTCACCTTCCTTTTCGTCAACGCGAGCTGGGTCCTCTACAGGGCTTCGAGTCTTGCGGAGGCCTCCAAGCTGCTCAGGGGCATGACCCTTGGCCCTTTCCCGCCCGCTGGAGTGGACATCTTCCAAAGCGAGATCCCGGCCAGGGCCGCCTGGGCCGTGGCCTTGGGCCTTCTCATCTGCCTGCTCTCTTCCAATTCCTCCCGGCTGGCCAAAGAGTTCAGGCCAAGCTGGAGGCATGCCCTCCTTTGCTTCTTCGCTTTCCTGCTCGGCCTTCTCGGGATCGGCCAGATGAGAGACCACCTTTACTTGGAATTCTGAGCTTGGAGTCATCAGGCCCCGGGACTCGGACTTTGAAAGGATCCCCTGGGCCGAGGTCCTCTGAGGGTTCCGATTTCAGTCCGATCCTCAGCGGGCCCCGGCCCCGTATCTCTCGTAAAAGCGGTTCGAGAATCGGCCCTCGGGGTCGTACGCCCTTTTGAGCAGGAAGAACCGGTCTATGTCGGGATAGGACCGGCGCAGCTCGTCCATCCCGTAAACGAGCCGGTAGGGGAGGTAGAAGGTGCCGCTCACTGAGAGAGCGGCCTCGATGAGCGCGCGGGTCACGGAGCTCAGCCTCGAATACTCGGCCTCAGAGACGGCATGGTTCGAGATGAAGACCACCCCGAAGGAGTCCTGCTTGGCGTAGGGCAGGAAGGCGTCAGGATCCTTCTTGACCGCCCTCACGGAAACCAGCACCAGGTTCAAGGGATGGCTGCGCAGGACCTCCCTCGCCTTGTCCAGGAACTGGGCGAGCCTATCCCTGGGAACGAAGTATTCCTGGAGGATCTGAGCCTCCTTGTCGGACCCGGTCGAAAAGTGGGTGAAGGGCTCCTCCATCACCCGGTTTCTCGTCTGTTCCTTTTGGGAGAGCGGCCACAGGACGCGAGTCAGGAGAAACCAGGAAAGCCTCTTGCCCCAGGACCCCAGGACGTTGAGCCCATAGACAGCCCTGGAGATACTTCTTTCCAGCGCTGTCCTCAACGAGGGCTCGAAAAGGGGCGGGATCTTGCTGGTGTCGGCGATGCGGCGATACCGGATGACCTGGATCTCCCTCAGGAACGAGGCCGGGGAGAGCGAGAGGAGATTGTGGCCGTATCGGGTCCGCGGGTCTCCGGCCAAGCGCTCCTGGTGGTATCGCGGGAAGTCCCTGTAGTCCACCAGATGGAAACTGGGCGTGTAGATCTCGTTGTCGCGGACTAGGAGCTCGGCCTCGAGGACCACGCCGAAGAGCCCGTAGCCGCCGAGGGCGAGACGGAAGAGCTCCTGATTCTCCTCGCGGCTGGCGCGCACGATCCGGCCGTCCGCGAGCATGATCTTCAACGACTTGACCGTGGCGGCCACCGGACCCGAGTCTGGATTGTGGCCGTGGGCATTGGCGCCGAGGGTCCCCCCGACCGTGAAATAGTTCGGGACCTGTATCACGTCCAGGGACTTGCCGTGCGCGTCCAGGAACTTCTGGATGTCCCGCCATAAGGCCCCGCTTTGGACCGCGAGGACGTTGTTCCTCGCGTCGAGGGACATGGCGCGAAAGCCTGTCATGTCCAGGTGAAGCGAATGCTCTGAGGCGATCTGGCCGCCCTGGGTGTGGCGGGCCCCTGAAAGGGAGACCTTCAGATTTTGAGCATGGGCCTGCTGGAGGGCCTCGGCGATCTCAGCCACGGTCCTAGGCGCGCGGACCTCGCGCACCAGGGTGTAGCTCATGCGGCTCGAGTCGTTGACAGCCTCGGAAGCCTCTCCCTCGGTCCCGGTCAGGAACTTGTTCGTCTCTTCCACGGCTTGGTCGATCCGACGGCTCAGAGCGGCCGAGCCTTGACGCTCCGCAGTCTCGACCAGGGCCCGGTCCTCTTCGTCCAGGAGGGGGCCCAATTCCCGCTCGATCAAGCGCAGGGAATACTGAGCCTCCCTCGCTTCCTTTAAGCCGATGTCTTGGGCCAGGGCCCCTTGCGCGAGCCAAGAGACTTTTTGCCTTAGGGCCGCAAGGACCGGCTCGTCCAGAAGCCTTTTTTGCGTTTCCGGGTCGAGTTCATGGAACCGGCCCAGGGTTGGCAGGAGCTTGGAGGAGTTGGCTCCGGGAGAGGCGAAGCAGCGAAGAAGGGAGGATCGCAGGGCCGCGACAGAGGCGGTTTCATGGGCCGGCGGCTGCCGGGAGATCATGGGCCCGGCGGATAGGCTCTTAAAGGCCAGGAGGCAGGGAAGGCCAAGGAGAAGCGGTCTCATGTCGTATTTAGGGAAATTATAAGACAGGCGGCCGCCGCTGGGATGGGCCCTAAGGGCAAATAAGGCGATGGAATTAGGCCTACGGTGACTTCCCCGCATGGCCGGCCTTTTGGTCTTTGCTGGTAACTGCTCAGGTTCCTCAACCCCACCCCCACCCCCTCCCGTAGGGAGGGGA
>CAYLZQ010000215.1:0-4401 GCA_964388045.1 uncultured Elusimicrobia bacterium
GGGCCTAAGGAGGCTTCCGGGCGGAGCCGCGCGCGGGCGCCGCACGAAGGGCGCGTTGGCTAAGTCCCTAAGATGCGGGTCGGCTTCAAGGGCCCGGGGGTCTTTCCACCACGGGTTCTGAAGAAAAAGAGGCTTCTCATCCATTGGTCATCATGCAATCCAATTCTATACTGATTTGGTCATCTGAATGACCCAATTATACACCGCCGCTCAAAATTTGTCAGCTGGGATCGGAGATCGCAGCCTTACACGCGGGAGCCAAAGGCGCAGCACGAATGAACGCGACGACAGCGGCACCTTTAAGAGGATGGTTTTCCGATGAGCTAAATTGAGACGCCCTCCTGGTCTCCAGGGGCTGGGCGGGGCGGGCCAAAGAGGAGCCAGAGGCCCAGGGCGCAGAATGAGGCCTGGATCCCGAGGGCCAGGGCGGAGCCCGAGTAGACGAAGCTGGTCACCGCGCCCTGCAGGAAGTTAAGAACGCTCGTCGCGAGGACTCCGGCTGCCTGCCTGCGCTCGTGGCCGGATGAGAACCTCTTGTCCAGGAAGAGCCTGAGGCTCCCCTTGGAGAGGGTGTGCAGGGCCGAGGCGAGGGCGATCCGGCCGAGGCTGAGGCCCAGGCCCGCGGCTGGATTGATGACCAGGGCCATCAGGGCCGCGCCCAGGGCCGCGTCGAAGGCAAGGGCCGCCGAGTTGGCGAAAAAGGTGTCCCCGAGGCTGAAGGCCACGGCCGCCCTCATCCTGGCCAGGTAGCGGCCCAGGCAGCCGAAGAGGAAGCCCACCGCCGGCAGGACGGGATGGAATCCCAGGCCGAGGCTGAAGGAGGCTGAAAAGAGAGCGGCCGTGGCCAAGCCGTTGCCGAGGTCGCGCCAGGTCAGGGACTTGCGCGGGAGGTTCAAGGCGCAGTAGAGCTCGCCCAGGGCCTCGCGGAGCTCCCGCTCCGAGAACTCCAGGCCCGGAGGCAGGAGGGAGCGCAGGTAGGCCTTCCCGGTCCGTATAAAGTCCTCCTCGCTTTGGTGACGGCGGCCCGCGACCCGGGAAAAGACCCTCACCGGGAAGCTCCAGCCCCAGGACCCGAACTCGGCCTCCAGGCGGACGGCCAGGCAGTCCATCTCCTCATGGGAAAGCCGGGATGAGACCAGGATCACGCTCAGGTCCGAGGTCCTGGGGTCCTCGGGGCTCAGCTCCTTGATCCTGGTCTTGTCGATCTTGATTCCCTCGGCGCCTGGAAAAAGGGCTGAGGGGGCGCGGCGCAGGTTGGAAAGGGGAAGGCAGGCCTCCAGGACGGGGTGGAGGCTCCTCTGCCTGAGGCGGGGGCCCGAGACCCGGCTGCCCAGGAGCAGGAAGCCCACCCCGCTTTCCCTGGCCGCGCCGCGCAGGCGGCCTAGCATCTCGGGGGTGATCCCGGGCATGTAGTTGAGGCGGCCTGAGGCCGCGCGCGCGACCGCGAAACGGTACTCGCCCCTCCTGCAGGCCGAGACGATCTCGTCGTAGGAATGGAGCCCGGGGGGCAGCCTGTTTTTGCCCACGGGTTGATGATAGCGGTTTGGAATTTGCCTGGGAAGGGGGAAAGGGCCCAGGGCCCTTGACAGGATTCCTTTCTCCTGTCAAAATTGAGGAAACTCGCCATGCTTCGCCTGCGACTCATCCTGAGCCTGGCCCTCCTGGCCTGCGGCCATTTTCTGGCGGCCGAGCAGGCCTCGGAAACCTTCTTCCTCAAGTCCGCCCCGGCTGAGCTCAAGGCCAAGGTCGAGCGCTACCGCGAAAACATCCTGCTGGTAGGCTACCGCTTCGATGAGAAGGAGGGAACGATCCTCTCCCCTGAGACCAAAGGCCCCATCCGGGTCCCGGAGGCGGAGGAGCTCGTGGCCGCCATCGCCGCGGGCTTGCGCCACGCGGCCCTGGAGCGGCTCAACTACCTCCTCTCCCGGCAGAAGGCCGGGGAGCCCATCCCGGAAAAGGTCCTGGCAGAGGCCAGGCAGATCGCCGAGTCCGAGAGGGTCCCTCTCCCCGAAAGCCTGCTTAAGGCGCTCAAGGGTGCCCAGAAGGCCCCCGGCGCTCTGACCTTGGAAGTCGCCCGGGCCTACATCGAGTCCACGCGCTACTGGGACGGAGCCATGACCCCGAGGGAACGCTTTGAGGCCTCCCAACCTGTGGTTGTAGGGGGCTCAAAAGAGCCCTTCCGCTCGCCCTACTTTGACGAGACAGAGAAGAGGCTGGGAGAGCTACTGCGAGAGGAGCTTGCGGCCCACCTGGCTAAAAACACCGCTGGAAAGGAGCTTCTAGACAAGCTCCGGGGGCCTGAGGGCAAGCGCCCCCTGCCTGGAGTCCTGGTCCTCAAGCTGGATGCCAACAAGACCGGAGTCTATGACGAAAGCATGCGCGCGATCGTGCTCAGCCACGCCCAGTTGGTCGGGGGGCTGGTCAAGCGCGTCCCGGAGAGGGAGCGCAAGGCCCTCTCCGAGAGGCTTCAAGACCCCAAGGCCCTGACCGAGTACCTGAGCCAAAATCCCGAGGCCAGATCAGCCTTCGTCAAGGACAACGACACCATCCTATTCCACGAGCTCACCCATGCCTGGCAGGCGCGCAGGGGGCGTTTGATCGTGGAGCAGGAGAGGGGCAACGTCCCCGGGATGAACCTCCTCGAGAATGAGCACGAGGCCTTTCTCAGCGAAGCCCGCTACTTCCACCACAAGCTCCTCAAGGACGAGACCGCGGCCGATTCCCAGGATGAGCTGGACAACTATCTCGGACTCCTCAATGACTTCGACCGCTGGAGGGACAACATCACGCACAGCTACCTGGCCAACTGGCCCGAGAGCACAGCGGACTTCCCCACCGTTATAGAGCTCCAAAGGCTCAGAGGCAGGGCCTCAGGCCGGGACATGCAGCTGCTGCGCCCGCAGTTCGACCAGTGGCTCCTCAAGCTCATCGGCCTCAATCTTGGGATGAAGGCCATCCAGGAGGAGAAGACCGCGCACGACAAGCGCGTCGAGGAGTTCCTCAAGAAGGAGTACCCCAGGATGCAATACGATGGCTTTCGGAGGCTGGCTGGGTTCTACTCGAAGAGAAGCAAGCCGGATTACGCCTTCCTCTCCCTGGCCGAGGCCGAGGCAGCGGCAGAGAGAAACGAGGCCCTCCTTGGGGCAGAGGCCCTGCGCCGGGTCCGCGGGGAGACCGACAGGGCCATGGGGCTGGCCCAAGACTGGGCCAAGCGGGCCAACCTCCCCGCTCAGGACCAGTATGATGTCTTGGCGGCCATGGTGACGCGTTTGGACGCGCAGAAGAAGCCCTGGACCCAGGACTTCTCCCTGCTTTATGGCCGGAGCCTCTTTCGCATGGCCAAGGCCTTCTGGGATGACTTCCAGAAGGATCCGGGGCCCAAGGCCGAGGAGGCCCTGGCCCAGGCTGAGAGCTACTTGGACTTGCTGGCCAAGCACGAGTTTTTGAGGGACCAGGCCCTAAGCGAAGAGATGAAGAAGCTCCGCGAGAAGCTCGCGGCCGAAAGGGCCAAGAGAAAAAAGGAGGAAAAGAAGTGAGGCAAAGCGCGCTCGCGGCTCTTTTCCTCATGCTGGCCGCAGGGGCCTGCTCGCGCCAGGAGCCGGCTGCAAGGAGGACTGGCATGGCAGCCTATGAGGAGCCGGGCAAGCTTTTTACCTGCGAGGCCCCGGCCGAGTGGCGGGTCCTCGAGGGCCAGGGAGGGGCGCAGCGGGTCTCCTTCCTGGGCCCCCCGGGCGGGGAGTCTCCTTTCGCGGCCTCGATCTCGATCTACTATTACGCCCCGGGCTCGGCCTTCCGCTCGCCGGAGGATTACGCCGCGGGCCGGGCGATGACCGGGGCTGAGCGGACCCCGGTCGCGGAGAAGCCCTGGAAGGGCGAAAAGGCCCTGGAGTTCAGCCTGACCCGCCGCCAGCTCGACCGCCACGGCAAGACCCCGGCCCGCATCCTGCGCGAGGACGCCTTCCTTGTCTCCTCCGGCAAGGGGTTTATCGCCGTGATCCACTCAGCCCCCCCCTCCCTGCGCCCGAAGACCGAGCCGGTCTTCCGGGCCCTGCTGGAGAGCCTCGCCCTCCGGAACATGGATTAACTACAGCCTGGCCAGCTCGCTGCGAAGCTGATCGGGAAGCCTCTGGGCCATGGCCCAATGGCTCTTGGGAATAAAGTTCCTGAGCTCCCGATACAGAAACTTGGCCTCCACCTTTTTGAGCCTTTCGAGGATGACCCCCCGTTTCAAGGCCAGGTCCCTGCGCTCTCCCAAGGGCTTGCGCAGGATGAAGCAGAGATCGTAGAAGTCCCTGGGCTTGGCCCTGGTCACAAGAGCCTCGAGCTTCTCAGCAACGATCAATTTTTGGTTCTTCCGGAAATAAAGTAGATATCTAAAAGCATGGCACCCATCACCATGGC
>CAYLZQ010000216.1:0-4394 GCA_964388045.1 uncultured Elusimicrobia bacterium
TGCAAAATCCGAAGTTTCGCCATGAAAGCGGTTATTGGGATAGGCTCTTAGGCGGATGGACCACGGTCGCCCCGGCCAGCGGCGCGCGGTGCCGGCTTAAATGGCGTGATGGTCCCCATTTTTCTAGGCCAGCATGAGCTGGTGTTTGCCGAGAGCTAGTGCTGCCAATCTCATCCCGGCTTGAGATGGATGAAGAGCTCCACGTTTCCCTTGGGACCCCGGAGGGGGGATTCCATGAGGCCTGCTTCCCTCAGGGAGAGCTCGGCCAATGAGGAGCGCACCTTGGCGACAGCCAGGGCGCGGTGCTCCGGCCGGCGCACCACCCCTTTGGGCGCGAGCTTGGGACCCACCTCGAACTGGGGCTTGATCAGGGCCAGGACCTCGCAGGGCTTGGCCAGGCAGGCGACCACGCTGGGGATCACCATGGTGAGCGATATGAAAGAGACGTCCACCGTGGCTAGGTCCGGCTTGGGCTCCAGGAGCCCGGAGCGAAGATCCCGGGCATGGGTCTTCTCCAGGCTCACGACCCTCGGGTCGGACCTGAGCCTCGGGTGGAGCTGGCCCCTTCCGACATCCACAGCGTAGACGAGCCTGGCCCCGCGCTTGAGCAGGCAGTCCGTAAAGCCCCCTGTCGAGGCTCCCACGTCGAGACAGACCCTGCCCGTAACCGGGATTCCAAAGGCGTCCAAGGCCGCTTGGATCTTGAGGCCTCCGCGCGAGACGTAGGGGGAGGGGGAGAGGACCTCGAGTTTCGCCTCCTTGGGAGTGGAGGCCCCCGGTTTGGTTTGGGGCCTGCCCTCCACCCTCACCTGGCCCGCCATCACCGCGGCCTGGGCCTTGGCCCGAGTGGGGAAGAGCCCGCGCTCCACGAGGAGGAGGTCCAGGCGGGTCTTGGGATTTTTCATGGGCCTTCCCCTAATGATATATTAACCGCTCAATGGCCGCCATCCTGGACTGCCGCGGCGTCGCGCAGGAGCACCTGGACTGGGTCCTGGCCGAGAAGGCAAGGCTCTCCTCCAGCCCCTGCCTGGCGACCGTGCTCTTTGCCGGGCGCTCCGAGGCCGGCTCCCGGCAGTACCGGGCTCTCATCCTCAAGGACGCCTCCAGGCTCGGCCTGGAGGTCCGGAGCCTGGAGGCCTCCAGCGAGCCCGAGCTCCTGGAGCTCATCGAGCGGCTCAACAGGGACCCGCGGGCGACCGGGATCGTGGTCTTCTACCCGATAGGGGGGCGCACCGCTGACGAGGACGTCATGGACCTGGTCTCCCCGGAGAAGGACGTGGAGGGCCTCCACTCGATCAACCTGGGGTATCTCATCAAGTACAAGCGCTTCCTCAACGAGGCCCGCGGGGTCAAGTGCGTGGTGCCTGCCACGGCCAAGGCCGTGGTGAAGACCCTGCAGCGCAGCCGGATCCCCCTGGAGGGCTCTTTCGTGACGATCGTCAACAACTCCATGCGCGTGGGCAAGCCCCTGGGCCTGATGCTCGAGAACCTGGGAGCGACCGTGGTCAAGTGCTACGACCGGACCAGGCCGGGGGACCTGGAGTGGTGCGTGAGGCGCGCGGACATCCTGGTCACCGCCGTCCCTGACCCTGGTTTCGCCCTTGATCCTGGCTGGGTGAAGGGCGATGCCGTCGTCGTGGACGTCTCCTATCAGGGGAACATAGACATCTCTTCCCTGGACGGCCGCTGCTCCTACGTGACCTCCCCGGACAACCGGATCGGCCAGGTGACCCGGGCCATGATCTTCGTCAACCTCGTCTACTGCGCCCAGAACGCCGAGAGGCGGTAGGTGCGCGGTTCCTGGCCGGCGGACCTGGGGCTCCTCTACTGCGCGGCGGTCTGGGGCTCAACCTTCCCCATGGTCAAGGCAGCCCTGGGGGCGGTGGATCCAGCGGCCCTGGTGGCCTACCGATTCCTGCTCTCGGCTCTTTTGCTTCTGCCCTGGGTCCTGGCAAGAAAGAGGAGGCTCACCCTCCTCAAGGAGTCTGGGATCCTGGCCGGGATCCTGGCCGCCCTTTACCTGACCCAGACCGTGGGCTTGCGCTACACCTCCGCCTCCAACTCAGGCTTCATCACCGGGCTCTTCGTGCTCTTCGTCCCTTTCTTCCTGCTCCTCTTTTTCGGCCAGCCCCCGACGGGCCCGCAGTGGGCGGCCTCGGGGGCGGCCGTGGCAGGGCTCTGGCTTTTGACCGGGGGGCCTGGGGAGTTCAACAGGGGGGACGCCCTCACCCTCCTCTCAGCCGTGACCTACGCCGGCCATCTCCTGGCCACGGACCGCTACGTCCGGGCGGAGGCGGACCCTGTCCTGCTTGCCTTCCACCAGTTCTGGATGACGGGGCTTCTGGCCCTGGGAGCGGCCGCGGGCCTGGGCCGCCCGCTTGAGGTCGCAGGCCTCCAGGCCTGGGGAGTGATCTCTTTTTTGGCCCTGGTCCCCACCCTCTCGGCTTTCCTCGTCCAGATGCTGGCTCAGAAGCGGACGGCCCCCATCAGGGTCTCCCTGATCTTCTCCCTGGAGCCGGTCTTCGCGGCCCTCTTCGCCTGGACTCTGGGGGGAGAGGCTTTTCTTCCCGCGCGGGCCGCGGGCGGGGGGCTCATCGTGGCCGCGATGGTCGCGGGCGAGCTTTCCAGGCTTCCCCTCCTTAAGGGAAGAAAGAAGGAGGTGCTTCCGGTCTGAGTAGGCTTAGGGCTCGTTAGGCGCAGAGGTAGACGTAGTCCCCGGCGCGGCACTTCACGTTCACCTTGATTCCCACCGAGTCCCCGGGGTTGGCCGTGGTCACGCTCTGGTGCCCGAGCTGCATGGACTCCGCGGCCTGGACCAGGTCCGTGGTGTGGCCGCGCACGTGGATCTTCTGGCCCATGGACAGGGGCTGCTCGAGCTTGAAGGCGATCACCCCTAGGTGCCCGAAGTAGTCGTCCACGACCCCGAGCTTGGTCTCCCCGGGCAGGGGTTGGCGCCAGGGAAGAACCGGCTCCTTGTGGGCCTCGGCTGGGTGGGCTTCTTGGGGGGCGGGGGCCGGCTGGGGGACTGCTGCCGCTGCGGCTGGAGCCGGGGCCTTGGCTTTCCTTTGCCTTGGGGCGGCCTTCCTTCTGGCCGGGGCCTTGGCCTTCCGCGCCGGGCGCCTGGCCACGCGCCTAGTCTTGAGCTTCCTGGGCTTCTTCGTCTTTTTTTTCGAGGCTTTCTTTTTGGCCATGACAGGCTCCGTGAGATAAAATTTTTCCGGCCCCGGAGGGCTCCCGCGCGTCTTTAGGGATATTATCGCTCCTTGGGGTTCCTAGTCAAGGGGGGCGCCGGCCGATTCCCTTGCCTAGTGGAGGGACCTGAGCTCCAGGAGGCCATCGCGGACCTCCGGGAAGGGGATGTCCATGGGATCCTCGAAGGGCATCGAGTCAAGGATCCGGCGCGCCTCCGGAGGGTCCTTGAGGTCGTAGGGGAGGCTCTGGGAGAGCCGGTCGAGATCGGAGTCTCCAGCGAATCTCCGGGGGTCCCTCAGCATGGGGTAGCTGGCCCGGCCAGTCACGAAGGCATGGGCGTCGTTGCAGTCCCCCAGAGGCCCGTAGCCGCCCAAAGGAAGTCCGTCGGCTCTCGCCTTGGCCTTGAGCTCCCGTCGGACCCAGCCCGCGCGCTCAAGGAGCCCGACGGCCTCGGCGCCCTTGTGGCGCCTGACCACCCGTCCCCCCACCCAGCGCTGATTCCTGGTCGCTTCGGGCCGGAAAGACGGGGCGCCGTCTATCCCGAAGAAAAAGGAAAGGTCCGCGTTGACTCGGCCTCGGAGCGTGATCTCGAGCTCGCTGTGGACGGCCGGGACGATCAGGCGGCGTCCGCTTGGCAGGATCAGTCCGGTGTCGACGTAGACAGGGGTCCGGACCTCGTGACGGTCCCCGTTTTTCTCGTAGCGCAGGTCCCCGAAATTGGCGAAGTACCGCGTGTCCCTGACCTCGATCTCATTGCCCTGGGCGAGCAGGGCCTCCAGGAAGCCCCGCACCGACTGGTGGCGGCCGTCGTAGAGGAGGGTATATTGAGGCTTGAGCGTGTCGTTGTCCGCGAGGCGGTTCAAGGCCTCCGAGAGCTCCAGGTTGTCGCCATAGGCCGAGGCCTGGGCGGCGGCCTCGTCTCCGTATAGGAGACCGTGGCCTAGGTCCTTGAGGAAGGCGCCTGGATCGGGGTCCTTGGGCAGGCCTGAGAGCTGGAGGGCCTGCTCATGCGGAAGGTCAGGCTCGGGCGAGGTCTTCTTCGTCTGCGCGAAGGCCTCGGAGGCCGCCAGGAGCTCTGGGGCGGTCAGGACCGGAAAGCGGTCCAAGGCCTGCTTGTCCGCCTTCCGCAGGGCTTCTTCCAGGGTCTTGCGCCCCTGGGGGCTCGCCCAGGCCTTCCCCAGCTCTCCGGTCCGGCTCAGGAG
>CAYLZQ010000217.1:0-4394 GCA_964388045.1 uncultured Elusimicrobia bacterium
GCGTGATCTCGGTGGTGCCCGAGCTTTTCTTTCCGGCCCCGAGGACAGGAAGGGAGACCACCCCCAGGGCCGTCAGGCCCAGGAGCACAGCCGCCGCCTCCCTCAGGGTCGGCCTTCTCATCAGCTCAGCCCATACCCTCCCATCCTAGTTCCGCTCAAGATCCCTCTCAGTATCCAACAATGACCCGGCCGGCGGCTCCTGGCGCGCCGGTGGACGGAGCGCCTGAGCCTCCAGCCCCTCCTCCCCCAGGGGTTATGCCCGCACTGGGCATGCCGACGCCAAAAAGAAATACCCCTCCTCCCCCTCCTGCCCCGGCATCTCCGCCGTCGCCGCCCGTGCCGATATCTCCGCTCTTGCCGGTTGAGCCGGTCACCGAGGCGGGTCCTGCGCCAGCCCCCCCGCTGCCGCCGTCAGGGCAGCCGGCTCCCCCCGCCGCTCCTCCAGCCCCACCGCTAACCACGAACCCTCCAATGCTCGATAGGCCTCCCGGACCTCCTGCGCCGCCCACAGCGCCCCCACCCCCGCCAGCACCAACAGCCACTGCTGCGCTTTCCCCAGGAGTCACATCCACGATCACCTTGCCATAGCCTCCCCCGCCCCCGCCCGCGCCCCCAGAGCATGCGGCGCCTCCGGTGCCTCCTCCCCCGCCCCCTCCCCCTCCCCAGGCCTCGATCAGGAGCTTCCTGACCCCGGCAGGGACCGTGAAGAGCCCAGCGGCGTCAAAAACCATGAAATTGCTGAATCCAGAGGAGCTGGAGCTGTAGATGGCATAGGGCGCGCTGGTGAGCTGCTCCCTGGGAGAGAGGGTGGTCAGGGCCCCGCAGGAAGCCCCCACCTTCACCTGGAGGAACCAGGTCCCGCTGCTCAGGTCCACGCTGGAGGGGACTGAGAAAGTGCTCTTAAAGAGGCCGCTCGTCACGCTCACCCCCTGGCAGCCGGTGGAAGAGCAGAGCCCTGCCACCAGGGCGTCGCAAAGCTCGATGTCCACGCTCCTGGTCCCGGTCACCGGGGTCCCCGACTCCTTGAGCTGGCCCTGGTAGGTCAGGAGATTGGGGCCTGCGGCCCAGGCTGAGGAAACCAGGCAGAGGGCCCAGAGGCCCCCCAGGATCGCAATCCTACCAAAACGCTTCATATCTTCCTCCTTAATAAACGACGACTCCTTCACCCCCGAAAACGCCGCCGGCTGCGCCGGCTTGGTCTCCCTAGACTATTTTTCAAGCCGACTCGACTCCCGCAATGTTGCGGGGGCCTCCTGATAATTCAATATTCCCACGCGAATCCCATCACGTAGTTCGCGGTCGTATAGTTGTAGGCGTAAGTCTTCTCGTATTTCTGGTTCGACCTGACCCACAGGAAATTGGTCTGCGCCTTGAGGTAAAAGCCAGGGGAGATCGGGTAGGAGTAGCTCAAATTGAGATGGGTGCGATCCTGGTACTGGTGGTCGGCCGTATAGACCCCCTCCCCCTGCTGGGAAAGCCTCCCCAGGTACTGGAGGCGGTTGTAGCGCAAGGAGACCCCGACGGCGGTGGGGCGCTTGGCCTCGCCCCAGGCCAGGGAGAAGGAGGGGCCCAGGCCGTAGCTGGCGTAACTGTAGGCGTCCGAAACGAACTGGGTGCGGGAGGCGTCGAAGGTGTTCTGGTTCGAGCCGTTGTAGGCGAGGTTCACCCCGAAAACCGAGGTGAGGCGGGTGGAATGGCCGAAGAGATCGAGGGGGCGGGGATAGGCGACCGAGAGGCCCAGGGTGTTCAGGAAGTCCTGCCTCCCATAGGGCTTGTGGTCGTTGTACTGGCCCTTGGAGTTGACGAGCCTCTGGTCCGCGAAATAGACGTAGGTCAGGCTGTAGGAGGCCTGGAGGGAAACCTTGGGGTCCTCGTACGGGAAGGGCCGCGAGCCGCTCGCGCTCAACTGGAAGTTGTAGGTGTCCAGGACCTTGCGGCTGGCCAGCTCCCGGCCCAGGGGGTTGCCGCTGGGATCCACCCCGGCGCTCGACTCCAGGGAGTCGTAGTTCGGGAAGCGGATCATGTAAAAATCGAAGCCGAGCCGGTAGGAGAAGGGATCCCGGTAGAGGTTCTCGGCCTCCAAACCCAAGCCGAGTTTCTGGTAGTCGAAGAGGCCTTTGCCCCAGGCCTCGTCGCGGGTCTCTTTCAGGAACTCCCTCTTGTAGCTCGCCGAGGGCTTGAGCCTCCAGGGCGAGTCGGCCGGGGCGTGGATCGCCGCGAAGGAAACCCGGTGGTCCATCTGCTGCTGGAAAAGGGTCCCGGCCCCCACCCCCTCCCCCACTCCCTTGACCCCCTGGTAGTTGCCCGCGTACATCGGGATGAAGGACCAGGCCTCACCCGCCTTGAGCACGGGAGCGGCCACCACGCTGGCGTTGCCGTTCAAGCTGGCCCGCTCGCCACGGAAGAAATATTGCCCTCCCGAGAGGCCCACGTTGTAGACCGGGATGAATTCCAGGGCCGAGGCCCCCGGAGGCCCGAGGAAGAGCGCCGCGCAGACTCCCCGGAGGATTCCCGTCTTTTTCATGTCAAGGGATCAGCCCGGACTGGATGAATATCTTGGGCTCCACGGCCAGGTCGATCTTGCGCCCCTTGAACTCGGAGGCCGTCACGATCGTCTGGAAGTTCCATTTGAGCAGGATCCTCTTGAACTCGGCGCCGCTGCTAAATCCCGCGAACTCGGAGGACCGGGCCACCTTCCCCTCGTCCGAGATCACGTAGTTCTCGAAGCGGTCCCAGATGGCGCCGGAAGCGTTCTCGGAGTAGAAGATCTCGTGCTCGACGCCCGCCTCCTTGAAGGTGCAGTTCGGGGGGGCGCAGGAGGGAGGAAACTTGAGCGTGGTCGTGTTGGTGTAGGCGACGTGGGTCGTGGTGTTCTGGATGCAGGGAGCCCCCCCGCAGTCGGGCAGGCTGGGGGCCGCCGCTGAGGGGGCCCACTTGGAGTGCTCGGTCCCGTTGAAGGTCAGGCGGTTGTCGTTGAAGAGGGTCATGAAGAAGGGCTGGTTCCCGACCCCCCCCGGACTGGGAACGCTCAGGGAGACGAACCTGTCCGTCGCCGGGTCGAAGGCCGCCTCCACTCGGTCCGAGGCCACCCCGTTGTTGTTGACGTCCACCTGGTGGCCCCCCGAGGCCACCTCCAGCATGTTGTCGGCCGTGTTGGAACGCCCCGTCTCGAAGGACCTCAGGAAAAACTCGCAGGCGGCCCCGATGCAGCCCGGGAGCTGGCGCAGGGCGACCGAGATGTCGTCCGGGAGGGCCTTGTTGAAGGTCCCGCGGTAGTAGAAGTAGTCGAAGCGGTCCGAGCGATCGTTTAAGACCACGAGCTTGAACTCATCGGGCCTGGGGCGGATGATGTACTCCTCGATGCGCACCCGGTTGCCGTTCACGTCTATGATGGCCTTGCCCTGCTGGTAGATCGCGTTCTTGGCCTCCAGGGCCGCGGCGGCCTGGACCTCCTCCTTGGTCATCTCAAGGCCCACCTCGCGCTTGGCCGCCTCCCTGGCCTTGTCGGCCGGAGCGGCGGCCCCTTCCCCCTCGACCGGGCCCAGGCCCTTGTCCGTCACCTGGATCCGCTGGTCCTTGGAAAGCTCGACCTCGTTGCCCTTCATGTCCGCCACGGCGAGCAGCCCGGCGAACATCTGGACCAGGGTGGCGCCGCTGGCGGCCACGTCCAGGGCGAAGTGGGTGCCGCGCACCGAGCAAACGGCCGTCGGGGTGCGCACCTCGAAACGGCGCTGGAGGTTCTGGGACACCCAGGCCTTCAAGAACCCCAGGCCCAGCTTGAAGGAGTGCCTCTGGGGGCCCACCTCCTGGATGGTGAAGGAGGCGTTGGGGCCCAACTCGATGCGCGAGTTGTCATCGAAGGTGATGGTCGCGCGCGAGCCCGCGGCGGTCCGGACCTGGTCTCCCCCTGCGAGGATCTGCCCCTTTGAGATCTGGCCCCAGGTCGCGCTCCCGGCCTTGAGGACGAAGACCTTGCCCGAGACCTCAGTCAGGGTTGGGGCAGCCCAGGCCAGGGCCGGCAGGAGGCCGAGGGCTCCCCAAAGTAGAAAGACCAGCTGGCGATCCAGCGGATAGCCGGCTGGTCTTTCTCGTTCGGCGCCGAGAAACCCCGCCCTCATGGAGCCTTAGGACACGCCCAAGCTGATCCAAGTCTAACAGACGCGGCCGGGCATGTCAATAGAAGCAACGGTCACATAAATATTTCAGAGCCGGCGCAGGCCTGCGGGAGACTTTCAGGAACGCGCCAGCTCCATGCGGCGGGACTCCGCGATCTTGCGGATCTGCCGGGCGAGGGAAGGATTTTTCTTGAGCATCCTGTTGAAATCGACGCAATGAAGGCGGAAGAGAAGGGAGGGCTTGGTGGCCCTCACCGTGGCGGAACGGGGCTGGTTGAA
>CAYLZQ010000218.1:0-4381 GCA_964388045.1 uncultured Elusimicrobia bacterium
GCGCCCGATCAGGGTCCTGCCCCTCTTGACGTAGTCCCCCACCCCGACGTGGATCTTCGAGAGGTGCCCGTAGCGGGTGGTCGCCCCGTCGGAATGCCTGATGACGATGAGCATCCCATAGCCCTCCCTCCAGCCCGCCTCGATCACCCGCCCGCTCCTGGCCGGCAGGACCGGCGTTCCCCAGGGCTTGGCGATGTCAAGGCCGTCGTGGAACTTGAGCCTCTTGAGGATGGGATGGTAGCGCGTGCCGAAGCGCGAGCTGATCCGGCCCCAGCCGTAGCCCTGGAAGGGGAAGCGGTAGGTGTCGAAGGTCACGGTGACCTTGGGCAGCAGGAGCCTCTGGCCCCTGGTGAACTCATAGTCGCCCAGGAGGGCGCTCCCGGGCAGCCCGTTGGCCGCGACGATGGATTCCCTGAACCTCAGGGCCTGCCGGGAATCCCTATGGTACTTGGCCACGATCCGGCTCAGGGTCTCGGAGGCCCTTCGGACCTCGTAGAGCTGCCCCGCCTTGTTGTGGACGACCACGCGGCGGCCAGGGGAGAGGAGGAGCATCTCGTCGTTGTTGGTGGCCTGCAGGCTCATCGCCGTGGTCCCGTAGAGCCTGGCCAGGTGCCAGGCGCTGTACTCCCCAGGGAGAATCCGGTGCTCGGCATAGACCAGGCGCCTGAGCCTGCGAAAAAGCTCCGGCGAGGGCTCCTCGGGCCCCGCAGGGGTGAGGACCCAGTAGCGGCTCCAGTCCACGAGGGCCGGCGCGGAGAGGGAAGATCCGGCCAGGCAGGCGCCAGGCAGGAAGAACGCCAGGAAAGCCCCAGCCCAGGCAGCCCTCATCCCGCCAGGTTCGAGAGCTCCATGGACTTCAGGAAGTCCTTGTTGGACTTGGTGGCCAGGAGCTTGTCGCGCAGGAGCTCCATCGCCTCCACGGAGGAGAGGGGGGCCAGGACCTTGCGCAGGATCCACATCTTGTTGATCTCGTCCTCGGAAAGAAGCAGCTCCTCCTTGCGCGTGCCGGAGCGGTTGATCTCGATGGCCGGAAACATGCGCCTGTCGGCGAGCTTGCGGTCCAGATAGACCTCGCTGTTCCCAGTGCCCTTGAACTCCTCGAAGATGACCTCGTCCATGCGGCTGCCCGTGTCCACCAGGGCCGTCCCCATGATGGTGAGGCTGCCTCCCTCCTCGATGTTGCGGGCGGCCCCCAGAAAGCGCTTGGGCCTCTGGAGGGAGGTCGCCTCGAGTCCCCCCGAGAGGACCCGCCCCGAGGAGGGGGTGATCGTGTTGTAGGCGCGGGCCAGCCTCGTGATGGAGTCGAGAAGGATCACGACGTCCCTGCCCAGCTCCACCAGGCGCTTGGCCTTCTCCAGGACCATCTCGGCCACCTGAACGTGGCGCTCGGCGGGCTCGTCGAAGGTCGAGGCGACTACCTCGCCCTTGACGCTGCGCTGCATCTCGGTGACCTCCTCGGGTCGCTCGTCGATCAAAAGCACCATCACGACCACGCCGGCGTGGTTGGCGGAGACGGCGTTGGCGATCTTCTGGAGGATCACCGTCTTGCCGGTCTTGGGGGCCGCGACGATGAGGCCCCTCTGCCCCCTGCCGATCGGGCAAAGCAGGTCCATCAGGCGCGTGGTGACCTCGATCCTCTCGGTCTCCAGGACGAACCTCTTGTTGGGATGAAGGGGGGTCAGGTTGTCGAAGAAGGGACGGTCCCTGAGGCTCTCCGCGTCGATCCCGTTGACCTTCTTGACCTGGAGGAGGGCGAAGAAGCGCTCCCCCTCCTTGGGAGGCCGGACATACCCGGCGATCGTGTCCCCCTTGCGCAGCCCGAACTTCTTGATCTGGGAGGGCGAGATGTAGATGTCGTCGGGTCCGGGCAGGTAGTTGTAATCCTGGGACCTCAGGAAGCCGAAGCCGTCCGGAAGTATCTCGAGAACCCCCTCGTCGTAGATCATCCCGTTGGCCTTGAGCTGCCCCTCCAGGATCTTGGCGATCATCTCCTGCTTGCGCAGGCCCGAGACCCCCTCAAGCCTGAGGTCCCTCGCGATCAGGCCCAACTCGGCGATCGTCATCTTCGAGAGCTGGGTGACGTCCAACTGCTTGACCGGCGCCTGGGGCTGGGTCGGTTGCGGGGCTTTGGTCGTGCCTTCCATAGTCTCCTCCCTCCTGCGTGTGGCCGCTAGTATGCCCGATGGGGAATCCCCCAGGCCCTGCCCGCGGCCATCAGGGCAAAGGCCTTTTGGTACTGCCCGATCCTCGAGAGAAAATCCGCGCGGGAGCCGTCGTTGGCGACGACGAGGTCCGCGCGCGCCTCCTTGTCCGCGCTCGGCCACTGGGCGGCCATCCTGCGCCGCGCCTGGGAGACGCAGAGGCCGTCCCGGGCCAGCACCCGGGCCGCCTGGTTGCGGGGCTTGGCCGTGACCGCGAGCGTCAGGTCGAAGCGGCTCTCGTGCCCCCCTTCGAAGAGGAGCGGAACATCCACCACCACGACCGGCCCGGAGGCCCGCCGGATGCGGCGGCACATCTCCCGGAGTATGGAAGGGTGGGTGAGCCCTTCCAGGCGCCTCCTCAGGAGCGGGCGCGCGAAGACGAGCTCGGCAAGCCTGGAGCGGTCCAGGGAGCCGTCCCGCCCGAGGACCCGCAGCCCGAAGGCCCGCGCGATCCGGCGCTGGACGGCCCCGCCCTTCCGGGTCACCTCGCGGGCGATTCGATCCAGGGAGATCGTGGAGGCTCCCCGCCGCGCGAACTCCTTGAGGGCCAGGCTCTTGCCCGTCCCTATGCCTCCGGTGAGGCCTATGACGAGTTTCTTCATGTTGACGGGGGGCTCATCCCTGCCCCCGCTTCGCCTCCGGCCAAGCTCTCCTCCTCAATGCTTGATCCTCTCCGAATACTTCCTCATGACCTCCCTCTCCTCCTCGGTCAGCGACTCCAGGCCGCTGACCAGGATCTTGTCCAGGATGCGGTCGACCTCGGCCAGCAGGGAGTCCGGCTCCTCCACTCCCTTGGGATCCGAGCGACGCGGCGCTCGCGGGGCCCTGGGCTGCCCGGAGAGCATGCTCTTGGTTCCCGCCTGTGCCTTGAGCTTGAGGACCCACCACCAACGCAGGTAGAGGTAGCCGCTCACCATCCCTCCCAAGTGGGCCAGGCGCGCGATCCCCGGGGTGGTCTGCTCCGTCACCGCGAAGAACTCGATCAAGCCGAAAAGGATGGCCATGTGGCTGGCCTTGATGGGGATCAGGAAATAGAGGTAGATGACAGCGTCGGGATAGAGCATCGCGAAAGCCACCAGCATCCCGTAGACCGGCCCCGAGGCGCCGATGACGGGAGTCCCCGACCCCGGCGAAAGGGCGATCGTCGCCGCCGCCGCCCCCAGCCCGCAGATCAGGTAGTACTTGAGGAACTCCCTCTCCCCCCACTGGCTTTCCACGGGCATGCCGAACATCCAGAGGGCGAAGAGGTTGAAGAGCAAGTGCATGAAGCCGCCGTGGACGAAGAGGTGGGTGACGGGCTGCCAGACCCAGCGCTCTTGCAGGACGCGCCGGGGCACGAGCCCGAAAAGCTGGTAGAACTGGTCTCCCACGACCTGCCCGACCAGGAAGGCGGCGACGTTGGCCACCACCAGGGCCTTGATGGCCGGGGTCATGCTCCTGAAGCTGATCGGCTCATGGCCGAAGGCCCTTGGGCTCATGCCTTGACCCTCTCCAGGTCCTGCCAGTTCGGCCCCGCCTTCACCTCGACGACCAGCGGGACGCTCAAGGCCGCGGAGCCCTCCATGGCCCTGCGGACCCAGGGGGCGAAGGCCTCGACCTCCCCCCGCGGAACCTCGAAGAGGAGCTCATCGTGGATCTGGAGGAGCATCCTGGCCCCGCGTTTTCCCTCAGCCAGCCCCCGGTGCACCGCCAGCATCGCGAGCTTGATGATGTCGGCCGATCCTCCCTGGATCGGGGCGTTGCGGGCCGCCCTCTCCGCGAACTGGCGCAGGGCCGTGTTCTTGGCCGAGAGCTCCGGGAGGCGCCGGACGCGCCCTAGGAAGGTCTTGACCAGGCCCGCGCGCCTGGCCTCCTCGAGATTCCTCTCCACCCACCGGGCCACGCCCTGGTAGCGTTCGAAATATTTTCGGATGATCCCGGCCGCCTCGGCCTGGGGGATGCCCAGCTCCGCGGCCAGGCCGTAGGCGGTCTGGCCGTAGACGATCCCGAAGTTGACGGCCTTGGCCCGCCGCCGCATCTCCCTGTCCACAGCCTCCGGAGGGACGCGGAATATCTCGCAGGCCGTGCGCAGGTGGATGTCCTTGCCGAGCGCGAAGGCCTCCTTGAGGACCTCATCGCCCGAGACGTGGGCCAGGACCCGCAGGTCGATCTGGGAGTAGTCCGCCGAGAGGAGCAGCCGC
>CAYLZQ010000219.1:0-4375 GCA_964388045.1 uncultured Elusimicrobia bacterium
GACCCCGATGCCCTGCTGATCATGGCGGACTCCCTCAGGGGCCTCTGGAGGGGCTCGCGGATGGCCACGGCCAGGGACGGGGAGCAGGCCCTGCGCAGGCTCATAACCCTGCGGCCGGACCTCCTCGTGACCGACCTCTTTCTGGCCGGGCTCTCGGGCCTGGAGCTCTGCCGCAAGGTCCGGGAGAGTCCTGAGCTCTCCCATACGAAGGTCATGGTGCTGACCGGACACCATGCCCCGGAAACGAACCGAGAGATTTTGGCCAACGGGGCGGAC
Organism: uncultured Elusimicrobia bacterium; assembly: GCA_964388045.1. Classification (GTDB taxonomy): domain Bacteria; phylum Elusimicrobiota; class Elusimicrobia; order UBA1565; family UBA9628; genus CAYLZQ01. The sequence goes on from CAYLZQ010000219.1 coordinate 277, forward strand.
GAGTATCTGACCAAGCCTTTCACTCCGCTCGAGCTTCGCAGCTCCGCCCTGCGTCTTCTTGGGTTGTTCCCCTAGAGAGGGGGAACAGGAGGGAAATTTCATGAGAGGGAAACGCCTGTTTCTATGGACCTTTGCCTTGGGATGCAGCCTGTGGATAGCCCTGGACTCTCACTTGGTCGCAGGGCTCCTGAAGTCCCTGGATGGCGTCGCAGAAACCTCCTCTTCCTCGGAAGAGGATACTATCCCGAGCGCTCAGCCTGGACGCAGGGCCAGACCAGGAGCCTCCAAAAGGCCGCCTGTCGCCCCGCAAGCGCCCCTCACGCGGTTCTCAGCCGCAGGGGAGGCCTTCGTCCCCGAGGTCGGATTGCCTGCGACCCTTGGGACCCAGCCTCCCCGCAAGGCGTCCCAGCCTCGGAAGGCTGAGAAGCCCCAGGAGCCAGGCCAGGAAGCGGCGCCTTCCGCGACGCGAGATCCCAAGGAGGTCGTCAACGAGCTTTTCCGGCTCTACGCCCAGCAGAGCTGGCAGGGTCTCTTGAACCTCGTGAGCCCCCATTTCAGGGGGTATGGCCTGGATCAGTTGAGATTCATGGCATTGACCCAGGCTGACTTTGAGAAGCTGGAATGGATCCAGTTCAGGGCGCATGTCCTTGCGGTCAGGCCCGAGCGGGGAGAAGACGTCCTTAGGAAAGTCGCGGCAAGCTGGGACCGCGCCGTCAAGCTGGCCAGCGGGGAGGTCTGGGAGCTTGACGACCAAAGGGCCGTCTTCACCCTTTCCAATGACGGGGTCCTGGGCTGGAGGCTCCTGGAAATGGAAGAAGACCGTCCCTTCCCGGTTTCAGCAGAGTCTGACGGAAGCTTTGAGATCAACAAAGGCCATCTGGACCACAAGCCCGCGGACCCCAAGAGGCCGAGAAAGGTCCGAGGAGGGGTCCTGCTGCCTCCCGGAGCCCGGTAATTTGAGGCGTGGGCATCGAATCGTTCCTGGCGGGAGGGCCAATGAAAAAGCTGATCATGACGTTGGCGATGCTGGCTGCGGGCGCGGATCTCCAGGCCCAGCAGGCAGGCTCTTTCGGGGCCGGCGTGGTCGCCGGGGATCCGACGGGCCTCGCCCTTAAGTACTGGTTCGATAACGTCAGGGCCATGGATGCGGGGGTGGGATTCAGCGGCGATGCGGCGCTTTATGCCAACCTTCTCTGGCATGGCTGGGACATGTTCCCCCAGCCCGAAAAGGGGAAGCTCGGGGCTTATGTGGGGGTGGGACCCCGCATCGAAACCAACAGGGATACGGCCTTGGGGATCCGCACGATGGGCGGCGTCGATTACTGGTTCGAGGGCCATCCTATAGAGCTGTTCTTCGAAGCCGGGCCTGTCTTCCGCCTGACTCCGGACCGCAACGTGGATGTGCACGGGGGGATTGGCGTCAGGTTCTATTTCGGCGGGCCGAGACCAAGATCAAAGGCGGCCGAGCCTCCCGAATAATCCCGACAACCCAGCAGACTGGGCTGGAGGGAGGGACCTTGACGGGTCTGGCATTTTGGGAACCATACTCTTTCCGGGCTTTCTCTTGACCCATTGGACCGCTGAGTTCGGAGGCCATTCGCGGCCCGGGCGTTTGGTATCATATACCAATGCCTTCCCGCGATCGCTTCCTGAGGGCCTGCCGCAGGCTTGCCGTGGACTGCCCCCCGGTCTGGTTCATGCGCCAGGCCGGCCGCTACCTGGAGGGGTACAGGGCCCTGCGGAGGAGGTATTCGATCCTCGAGTTGGCCAAGAACCCTGAGCTGGCCTGCGAGGTGACTCTTGAGCCCGTGCGGGCCATGCCGCTGGACGCGGCCATCGTCTTCGCGGACATCCTCCTGCCCCTGGAGCCCATGGGCGTAGGCCTGCGCTTTTCGCCTGGGCCGGTCTTGGACAAGCCGGTTCGCTCTGCGGCGAACGTCGAGGGCCTGCGCGATTTCGACGTGGAAGAGGACCTTCCCTATGTCTTGAGGGCCATCTCCCTGGTCAGGCGCGAGTTGGACGGCAGGGTTCCCCTGATCGGCTTCGCAGGCGCTCCTTTTACCCTGGCCAGCTACTTGATCGAGGGCGGGGCCACCAGGGACTTCTTGAGGACCAAGGCCTTCATGCACGAGGAGCCCAGGGCCTGGGAGGCCTTGATGCGCAAGCTGAGAAGCGTGACTTTCCGATATCTCAAGGCCCAGGTGGCCTCGGGGGCCCAGGCCGTTCAGCTTTTCGACAGCTGGGTGGGAGCCCTCTCCCCCGAGCAGTACCGCAAATACGTCCTGCCCCATTCCCGCTGGGTCCTTGATTCCCTGCGCGGCTGCGGGGCGCCTGTGATCCATTTCGGCACTGGCACCGCCGGGTTCATCGAGGACTTCTCGGCCGCGGGGGGGGACGTGATCGGCGTGGACTGGCGCATGGACCTTTCCGCGGCCTGGAGGCGCATCGGCGCGAAGGCCATCCAGGGCAACCTGGATCCAGCCCTCCTCCTGGCGCCCAAGAGGATGCTCAGGGAGGCGGTCCAGGACATCTTGCGGCAGGCCGGCGGCAGGCGCGGCTTCATCTTCAATCTCGGCCACGGGATCCTGCCCCAGACCCCGGCGGCCAATGTCCGGGCCGTGGTGGATTGGGTGCATAATGCGGGCGCGCAAGGCGAAGCCGAGCGCGCAACGGGGGGCGGGGGCAAAATCCCCGTCAACCTGCTGGACGAGGGCCAGCGAGCGCGCAAGCGATGAACGATCATAGGCCGCAGAGGCTCGTCATCCTGGGGGCGGGGATCACGGGCCTGAGCGCGGCCTACGAGGCCCTCCAGAGGGCCAAGCGCCTTGGCCGCAGGCTCGAGGTCCAGGTCCTGGAGGCCTCCCAACGCATGGGCGGCAAGATCCAGAGCGAGACGAGGGAAGGGATCGTCTTCGAGGCCGGCCCGGACTCCTTCATCACGCTCAAGCCCGAGGTCTTGGACCTTGTGGAGGAGCTCGGGCTTTCGGGCGAGTTGATGAGGACAAATCCCAGCCGCAAGACGGTCTGGATCTACTCCGGAGGGAGGCTGCTGCCCTTGCCGGAGGGGACCTCCCTCCTGCCCGGCCGGGTCTGGCCCTTCCTGCGCACGCCCCTTTTGAGCTGGAAGGCCAAGCTCCGGGCCTCCTGGGAATACTTCCTGCCCCCGGCCGAGGGGGAGCAGGACGAGTCCCTGGGCTCCTTCGTCCGGCGCCGCCTGGGCCCCGAGGTCCTCGACAAGCTGGCCGGGCCCCTCCTGGCCGGGATCTACGCCGGGGACCCGGAGCAGATGAGCCTGGAGAGCACCTTCCCGCAGCTCAAGGAGATGGAGCGCAGGGGCGGGCTCTTGAGAAGCGCCCCCAGGGGCCGGGAGTCCCTGCCCCACGGCCGCAGCCTCTTCATGACCCTCAAGGGCGGGCTTTCTCGCCTCGTGGAGGCCCTGGCCCTGCGCCTGCCCCCGCAGACGGTCCGCGCCGGCGTCCCCGCGCGGGGTTTGAGGCGCCGGGGGGCGTCCTGGCAGGTGCAGACCCCGGCCGGGGCCTTCCTCGCGGACTTGGTGGTCTCGGCTTTGCCCGCCAACGCCCTGGCGGAGGTGGTGGAGGACTTGGACCCGGAGCTGGCCTGCGTCCTGCGCGAGATCCCCTTCGTCTCCTCGGCCACGGTCTCCCTGCTCTACGAGGAGAAGGGCTTTCCCCGGCCCCTGGAGGGCTTCGGATTCCTGGTCCCGAGGTCCGAGGGGAGAAGGATCCTGGCCGCGACCTACACCTCGAGCAAGTTTCCCGGCCGGGTGCCCCCCGGCCTGGTCCTCATCCGCTGTTTCCTGGGAGGTGCCGGGCGCGAGGAGGCGGCCGAGATGGAGGAGGCCGCGATCGCCCGGACGGCCCGAAACGAGCTCCGGGAGATCCTAGGCCTGGGGGAGAGGCACCCCCGCACGACGCGGGTGGCGCGCTGGGTCAAGGCCAATCCCCAGTACACGCTCGGCCACAGGCTGCGATTGAAGAGGATCGAGTCCTGCCTGCAGGGGCATCCGGGCCTGCTCCTGGCCGGCTGCTCCTACGAGGGGGTGGGACTTCCTGACTGCGTGCGCTCGGGGCGCCAGGCG
>CAYLZQ010000220.1:0-2627 GCA_964388045.1 uncultured Elusimicrobia bacterium
GAGGTCCCTGTGGGTGGCCTTCTGGGCGGCCCTAAAACGCTTGACCTCCGCCCGCAGGAGCTCCTTGGGAAGCTCGATCCGGTTGACCACGATCTCCTCATCCTCCAGAACATAGGCCTTGCCGATCGCGATTCCCGGGCTGGCGGCTATACCCTTAATAATAATCATGGTACGAACTCCGAAGTAACTAGACTCATGTCGCAAGGGAACGCGAAACGTTCCCGCGCAGCATGAATATCAAGAGCCGTTTTTCCCTGACTCTATTCCTCATCAAACCTGCGCTCGAAGAGCCTCTCCAGGGCCGCCAGGGTCTCTCTTTCGTCCGCTCCCTCGATCCGGACCTTGAGCCTGGACCCGCACTCGGCGGCCAGGAGCATCAGGCCCATCACGCTTTTCCCGTTGATTTCCAGGCTGTCCTTGGAAACCGAGACCGAGCTCCTGAACTTGGAGGCCTCATGCACGAACATGGCCGCGGGCCTGGCGTGCATGCCCAGCTTGTTGTTCATCGTGAACTCCCGCTCGATCATCTAGGAGCGTGAGCCGTTAGTCCGAATTTTAGATGAAGAACGCATATGGCGATTTGTTGCTGCAACGTATTCGAGATCGAGGCATTTTCATGACTAAAAGCTCACGCTCCTAGATCCAGCCCCCCGCCGCGGCCAGGCTCCCCAGGAGACAGGTCGCGAGATAGAGGCGGTAGGGCGAGGCCCGCGCCGCAAGCAGGAATAGAACCAGGAAATAGCCTAAAAGCATTATAGCACCGACCCAGCGCTGGCGAGAATCCACCAGGGGGGATGCCAGCATCAAACCGCAAACGGCTAGGGCCAGGAGAAACCCTGCCAGGCGCAGGCGGCGAATCCAGACCTGCCAGGGGAAGGCCGCCAGCCTCGCGGCGATCTGGTCCCCCCAGGAGTAGCCCCAGCCCAGGCCCCGGCAGCGCACAAAAAAAGCGGGGAGGCTGTAGGCCGCGAGATAGAGCCCCGGCAGCCCCAGCAGGGCCAGGAGGAAGTCCAGGCGCCAGGCCAGGAGGGTCAAGGCCAGGCTCAAGGCCGCGCAAAATGGCCTCAGGGCTCCCCAAAAGAGGGCGTCTCCGATGCCGGCCAGGCTGGCCGCGACGGAGCCTTTAAGCCTGCCCATCCGCGCGATCCTCTCGTCGCGTTCCGCGGCCGGCAGGCCCGAGGCCTCCTCCTCCAGGGCGGAGACCATCCCAAGCGCGAGCGGGGCCATATACGGCTGGGTGTTGAAGAACTCAAGTTGGCGAAGCTGCGCGGAGCGCAGCTCGGCCTGCCGTTCTCCATAACACTTTTGGAGCCACGGCTGCATGGCATAGCAAAAGCCCAAGCCCTGCATTCTTTCGTAACTCCAGCACGCCTGCAGCAGCAGGGAGCGCCCGAGGATTCTGGCCTTTAAGCTCCAGCTCATCCTCGGCATGCCGCTAAACCGAGACTCTCCATGGATTTCCTGCCGCGCGCAAAAGGGAGGCGGCGGCAAGCCATGGGGAAAGCCCCCAGGAGAGCCTCAATCCTGCTTTAAGGGCCTCCGGGGCGATGGACCAGCCCCAGCGCAACAGCGGCAGGGCCGCCAGGGCCGCGGCCAGAAGCCCCAGGGTCGTCAGGGCCTGCCGGCAAAGCTCGGCCGCGGCCAGAGACCCCAGGCCAGGCTCCCTCCCCAGCCTCAAGAGAGCCTCCACCGAGCGCCCCAAGCCGTTGCGCCGCAGACGCCGCAGGCCCTCCAGGCGCTGATGCAGCCAGCCCAGGGCCAGCCCTACAGGAAGGGCCAACTCCACGGGAACGGGGCACGGGGCGCCCGCCAGAAGGAGGGCCGCTCCCGAGGCCACGGTCGCGTTCAAAGGGAGGTGCCCCCCAACCGGAAGCTCGGAGAGGCTCATCAGCTCCAAGAGGATCCCGACCCCTGCCCCGAGGTCAGCATGCCCCAAGGCCAGGCCGAGCAGGGGCCCCAAGACTATCGGCCGGGAAACCTGGAACTGCCCCGCATGGGCCGCGTCGAGCTCGACCAAAGCGACGGCGACCGCCCCCAGAACCGGTCCCGGCCAGTTCACTGGTTGGGGCCTCCCGGGGCCCCTAGGGCTTCCAGCAGGTCGAGGGGGTCATCCCCGGGGAGGGCCCGCCCCTCAAGCCTGACCCCGCGGCTGGATATCTCGCGCAGGGCCCGCCTGTCCTCTTCGCTCAGGAAGATGGCCCTGCCTAGCTGGACGCGGCCGGCCGTGTAATGGAGCCCTCCCACGTTCACCTCGGCGAAGGCCGCCCCGGCCTCCAGGAGGGCGAGGACCTCGCGGGGACCGGGAGCCAAGAGCAGAACCCTCTTGGGATAGGAGGGATCGAGGGCGGCATGCCCGGCCGCTTGCGAAATGGGAAGGACCTCGAGGCCAATCTCCAGCGGGAGGGCAAGCCGCATCAGCATCACGTGGGTCGCATCCTCAGCCGCCAAGTCCGAGGCCACGACCACTGCCTCGGCGCGCAGGTGGGGGATCCATCCCTCCACGACCTGCCCGTGGACCAGGCGGTCGTCGATACGCACGAGGGCAAGGGCCATGGCTGCTCAGGAAACCTGGGAGACAAACATCTGCCGGATATCCCGGATCGACTTCTGCCCGTCAGCCATGATCT
>CAYLZQ010000220.1:2637-4372 GCA_964388045.1 uncultured Elusimicrobia bacterium
TGAAGGCCGAGACCAGCATATAGAGATTGACCCCGCTGACCATCCCCACCGCCCGCTCGCCCTTGATCAGTGGGAAAGCCAGGTTCACGGCTGTTCCTCCCGGCATATCGGTGAGGACCACCAAGCCCTCCGGGGAGGCCAGCTCCCGGATCGCCCTCCCTAGACGCTCGCGCAGCTCCGGAATGCTCAAGCGCGGCGAGATCGAGACCGCGCGCACCCCCAGGGACTGGGGGCCGATGATCGACTCGGCCGCCTCGATCAGGTAGGCCCCGAACTCCCCGTGCGTGACGACGATCAGGTTGATCATCTCCCGGCGGAATGATTGACGTCGCGGTGGAACTCCTGGACCGGCTGGCCGCTCTTGCGCAGCCTCCGGGCCAGGTCATGCGCGATGAAAACGCTGCGGTGGCGCCCGCCCGTGCAGCCTACCGCTATCGTCAGGTACGACTTCCCTTCCCGGACGTAGTGGGGGAGCAGCCTCCGGATCAGCCTCTCGTAGTCGTCCAGGAAGCGGCGCGTGGACGGCTGGGAGAGGATGTGCCTGCGAACCCCCGCGTGGAGGCCTGTCAGCCTTCGTAGGCGCGCGACATAATTCGGATTGGGCAGGAATCGCACGTCCATCACGATGTCGGCGTCCATCGGAAGACCGTACTTGTAGCCGAAGGAGACAACCGAGAGGACCATCTCTCTGGCGCGCCTCAAGCCCAGGGCCTCCGAGAGCTTCTCCTTGAGCTCCCCCAGGGTCAGGTGAGAGGTGTCGATGACCTTGTCGGCGATCTCCTTGATGGGCAGGAGGCGCTTCCTCTCCTCCCTGACCGCCTCTGCCACCTTCAGCCCCAGGGGATGGCGATGGCGGGTCTCGGAGAAGCGCTGGATGACGGCCACATCGGAAGCGTCCAGGAAGAGCACCCGGTGGTCCACCCCGCGGGCCTTGAGGCGCCTAAGGGTCTCAGGAAGCCCGGAGAGGAATCTCCCCTCGCGGATGTCCATGCCCAGGGCCACGCGCTGCAGATGCGGGGACTGCAGGAGGAGATCGGCGAAACGGTCCAGGAGGGCCAGGGGGAGGTTGTCCACGCAGAAAAACCCGAAGTCCTCGAAGGCCTTGAGGGCCTGGCTCTTGCCCGCCCCGGAGATGCCGGTGATGATGAAAACTTTGCGCCCCCTCACGCAGCCCCCTCCCCCTGCCTGGCCCCCATCCTCTCGATGAGTCTCTGGTTGAAGGTCTGCGCCGCGAAGTATCCCTGGCTGCGCAGCCTTTGGTTCAATGCCGCGACCTCGATCAAGACGGCCAGGTTCCTGCCGGGGCTGACCGGAATCCTGATAAGCGGGATCGGGACGTCGAGAATCGTCGTCGTCTCGGTCTCCAGGCCCACCCGCTCGTAGACCATGGAGGCCTTCCAGGGCTCCAAGCGGATGGCCAACTCGATGCGGGTTCGCTCCAGGATCGAGCCGATCCCGAAGAGGAGCTTGACGTCGATGACCCCCAGGCCCCTGACCTCCATGTAGTGCTTGAGCGGCTCCGGGCAGCTTCCGCGCAGAACGCCCCCGCGCAGGTGCTGGATTGCGACCACGTCGTCCGAGACCAGGATGTGCCCGCGCTTCAAGAGCTCCAGGGCGCACTCGGATTTGCCGATCCCGGCCTCCCCCTGGATCAGGACTCCCAAGCCATAGACGTCCACAAGGACGCCATGAACATTGGTGGCCGGAGCGAGCTTGGCCTCGAGCACCGCGCCCA
>CAYLZQ010000221.1:0-4350 GCA_964388045.1 uncultured Elusimicrobia bacterium
GCCCTCCATGTCCTTTTCCTTTATCTTCCCCTGGCCGGGTCCAGGGGCTATGGGGCGGTCTCCCTGGAGGGGGCCCTTAACTTTCTCAAGGCCAACGGGGTCAGGGGCCGGCTCTTCAACGAGCCTGAGGCCGGGGCCATGCTCATAGGCCAGAGCGACAGGCCGGTCTTCGTGGACGAGCGCTCCTCCCTCTACGGCCCCAGCTTCATGAAAGACGCCCTTGAGTGGCCCCTCCGCCTGCGTTCCCTCGCCGAGATCTACGGCTTCGACTACGCCCTGATCCTGAACCGTCGGGGCGCTTATCCGGCCAAGACCCTGGACGAGGACCCGGACTGGCGGCTGGCCTACGCGGACGACACGGCCCTGGTCTATCTGAGGAGGAAGGGAAAGAGCGCCTGGCTGCTCCAGGGGACTGGGCCGAGGCTGCTGACTCCCAACCGGCTCTGGCCGGACTCCCTGGAGCCTATCCTCTCACAGCCCAGGCGCCTGCCCAAGCTGCTGGAGGAGCTCGACCAGTGGATCGTGCAGGCCCCTGACAGCGTCCAGGCCCTGCTCTGGAAGGCCTATGCCCTTGAGAGGCTCAAGCTCTCCCAGAAGGCGGATCGCCTGCTGGAGCTCGCCCGCGGCCGGAAGAGGCTCTCCCGGGACCCCGAGCTCATGGCCTGCCTGGGATTCATCGAGGAGAAGCGCGGCCGCCCCAAGGAGGCTTTCGGGCTTTACCTGCGCGCGGCCAGGCTCGCCAGGAGGCGCTCGGAGGGCGCCCTCGAGGCCGAGATCCTCCGGCGCCTGGCTCCCCTTTACCATCGGAGGGGGGAGAAAGCCAGGGCCTCGGCCCTTGAGGAGAGGGCCCGGGAGCTCTCGGCCCCGATTCCGGAGGAATCCTAAGCATGCATAGCGACAAGCGGACGATGATTGACTCCATCCTTTTCATGAGAGCCCCGGCAGCCTGGGCTTGCCTCCTGGCGGTTTTCCTCTCGGGCTGCAACCCTCCCAAATACGCGACCTACACCTCCGTCCGCGGGGACTGGCGCGCCTCCGTCCCCTGGGGCTGGAACGTGATGACGGACCAGGAGGGGGCCCACTACTCCAACACCACCTTCATAGGCCCCTTCGAGCCCGAGTTCTACCTCGGGGTTCCGAGCCTGAGCGTCCGCTGGTACGGCTATTCCCTCCCCCGCCGCCTTCCGGACGGCCTGCTGGAGATGTACGCGAGCGCGGAGGACTACTATGCCCAGGTCCTGAAGAACGTCTACGGCCCCGAGCCCCTCCTGCGCCGGCCCCTCCACGAGGTGGAGGTGGCCGGCCGCAGGGCCAAGCACTTCGTGGTCCTCTCCCCCCTTCGCGTGCCGAAAGGGGCGCTCTGGGGCACCGCGCTGGACGCGGATACGGGGCGCCTCGTCAACCTCCGGGAGCACGCCTACGTGCTCCTGCCCTTGAAGAGGGGCTTCTACGTCCTGATCTATCCGGCCACGCGCGACGGCTTCAAGCTCTACGAGCCGCAGTTCAACCAGCTTGTCAACAGCTTCGCGCCGCTCCAGGAAGGTCCCGGGGGGCCCAAGCCGGAAGCCCCGGCGGCCGCCTCCAGCCCCCGCGAGGCCTTCGGGAGCTGAGGGCTGGCGCGGCAGGAAGTTCGCGCGGATTTTCACCGGAGGGGCGCGAAGAATTTCTTGCCGCGCACCCCGCCCCCATTCTGCTAAACTATAGTTGCCTGTCCACGGCGATCTCCATGGCTAAGACGCGCGACCTCCGTTTTTCCCTGAAGATCAGGGCCAAGCCCGAGGCCGTCTACCGGGCCCTCACCTCCGCGACCGAGCTCTGCCGCTGGTGGCTGGCCGGGGCGGAGACCGACGCCCGCAGCGCCGGCCGCTTCAGGATGGTCTGGCCCAGGGTCCTGGGCAAGGACGGCGGCCGCGCATTTCCGCCCTACGTGGCCATGGGGGAGAGCGAAGGCTACTTCGTGGACCTGGAGCCGGGCCGCAAGGTCGCCTGGATGTGGAGGCTCCAGAGGAAGAAGGGCCTCATCCCGCCGATGTCCAGCTTCTTCATCCAGCCCCAGGCTCGGGGCTGCGAGGTGACCCTCCTCCACGCCGGGTTCCCGGCTCGGCCCTCGGCCGACAGGTACTACCAGGGCTGCGCCAAGGGCTGGGAGGACTGCCTGGCCAAGCTCAAGCTCTACCTCGAGACCGGCCGCACCTTGAAGAGCCAGGCCGTGGGCTTCGCGGACTTGAAGCGCCTCTCCAGGAAGCCTCGATGAGCCAGGCCCCGGTCCTTTTCCTGGCCGTCTGCGCCGGGGCCGCGATCGCCGGGGCCGTCTTCTTCCTGGTCTTTTTCTCCGCCCGCAAGAACGAGGAGGCGGATGGGCTCCAGCGCCGGGAGGAGTTCAGGGGCCTCCTGGAGCTGGCCGAGCAGAAGTTCGAGCCGGAGCGCGTCCGGCACCAGGCTGAGATGGAGGAGAAGAGGAGGGCGGTGGAGGTCGCGGTGGGCCGCCTCTCCGAGCAGCTCAAGGAGACCGAGGGCCTGGTGCGGGCCTTCGAGGCCGAGCGCAGGGAGAAGTACGGCTCGCTGGACAAGTCCCTGAAGGACGCGGCCGACACGACCGGGAGGCTCGCCGCCACGACGGAATCCCTGAGGCAGCTCCTGGACAACCGCCAGGCCAGGGGGCAGTGGGGGGAGAGGATGGCCGAGGACATCCTCAGGGCCTCTGGCCTCCAGGAGAACCTACAGTACCTCAGGAACCGGGCCCAGGAGACCGTCTCCACCCGCCCGGACTACACCTTCCTTCTTCCCGACGACCACAAGTTCCACATGGACGTCAAGTTCCCTTTGGATAACTATCTCAGGCTCGTCAACGCCAGGACCGAGGAGGAGAGGGGGCGCCTGAAGGCCGACTTCCTCAAGGACGTCAAGGCCAGGATCAGGGAGGTCCAGAGGCGGGAGTACATCAACCCCGCGGAGCAGACCCTGGACTACGTGCTCCTCTTCATCCCCAACGAGCAGGTCTACGGTTTCATCCACGAGTCCTGGCCGGGCTTGATCGACGAGGCCCTCTCCCAGAAGGTGGTCCTCTGCTCCCCCTTCACCCTCTACGCGGTCCTCTCGGTGGTGCGCCAAGCCTTCGACAACTTCCACTTCACCCGGGCGACCCAGGAGGTGGTCAAGCTCGTCTCCGGCTTCTCCGCGGCCTACGAGAAGTTCAGGGAGAGGTTCTCAGAGTTGGGGGAGAGGCTGGGGAAGGCCTCGGAGCTCTACCACGAGATAGCCGAGACCGGCTTCAGGCGCCTGGAGTCCGCGGTCCAGAGGATCGAGAAGGTGAGGCGGGGGCAGGGAGAGGAGCCGCCCGCTCCCGCGCAGCCGGCCGCCCTCCCGGCCGTCCCGGGCAAGCCCCGGGAGTAGCGCCCCGCCCTTCCGCCAGGGAAAAAGCTACAATCCCTTCGTGAGAATCACCGTCAGGCTGGTCCTGGCCCTCGTCCTCTCCACGACCTGCGTGGTCGCCGCCTCGACCTACCTCCAGGTCCGGCAGGAGAGGGCGAGGCTCCTGGAGGACCTGGAGCGGCGCAGCGCGATCCTGGCCGAGACGCTCCAGGAATCCGTGGGACCGGCCCAGGTCATGGCGGATCTCCAGGAGCTCTCGCGCCTGGCCGGCAAGTTCGGGCAGAGGGAGCGCCTGGTCGGCATGGCCGTTTGCGATCCCCAGGGCAAGGCCCTGGCCTCCACCCCCGGCTTGGAGGCGGACCCGGCCTCCCTCTCAAGGCCGATCCGGGAGGCCGCGGGGCAGGAGGGCCCGGTCTCGCGATTGCAGAGGATCGGGGCCCTAAGACGCCACCTCTACCTCCGTCCCATCAGGTCGGAGGCAGGCCTGGCCGGGTTCCTCGTCCTCATGCACGACGCCTCCTTCATCTCCGCCAGGGTCCAGCACCTCTGGAGGCACAATTTCCTCCGTCTTCTCCTGCACGCCCTTCTCATCTCCCTGGTCAGCCTCTGGGTGATCCGGTGGAACATCACGGCGCCCATAGACAGGCTGACGGATTGGATGAAGCGCATCCGCGCCGGGGAGGCTCCGGAGGCCTTGCCCGTGCCGGCGGGGGTGCTCGAGCCGGTGGCCCAGGAGGCGGCGCATCTGGCCAAGAGCCTCTCGGCCGCCCGCGCCGCGGCCGAGGAGGAGGCGCGCCTGAGGCAGCAGGCCGAGTCCCTCTGGACCCCGGAGAGGCTCAAGGAGCACGTCCGGACCAGGCTCGAGGGGAGATCCCTCTTCGTGGTGGCCAACCGCGAGCCCTACATGCACCTGCGCCGGGGCAAGCGCGTCGAGGCGGTCAAGCCGGCCAGCGGGCTCGTCACCGGGGTGGAGCCGGT
>CAYLZQ010000222.1:0-4345 GCA_964388045.1 uncultured Elusimicrobia bacterium
CGACCTGCGCGACCCCAAGGTCATAGATCCCAGCCTCGGGGCCCTGAGCCTGAGGACCGCCGGGGGCAAGGCGATCGCGACCGTGGTGAACTGGTCCTGCCACCCGGAGGTCCTGGGCCCCGGCAACAGGCTGCTCACCGCGGACTTCCCAGGGCCCCTGTGCGAGCGCATCGAGGAAAGGCAGGGAGGGACCTGCCTCTACCTCTCGGGCTCGATCGGGGGACTCATGAGCCCTGAGGCGCGCCGGGAGGACTTCTACGAGTCCTACCGGATCGGCGCCGAGCTGGCCGAGAGGGCGCTCAGGGCCCTGGGAAATGGAGAGAGGCGCAAGAATCCGGCCCTCGCTTTTCGTTCCCGGGTGGTGCGCGTGCCCGTTGAGAACTCCCGCTACCTCCTCTTTCTTCCGGCCCTCGCCTTCGGGCACCGCCTCTTGGACTCCGAGGGTAAGGAGCTCCCGCCCTGGTCCCGGTATTGGCTCCCCTTGAGGCATGCCTTAAGACGCCTGGGCCCCGACCATAGGCCGTGGGTCGAAACCGAGGTGAGCCTGGTCAGGGTGGGCCCGGCCAGCTTCCTGGGCATCCCGGGGGAGATCTTCCCCGAGCTGGTGATCGGAGGCTACGACGGCCGCTTCCGCGCCGGCCATCCCCTCGTGAGCCCTGAGAATCCCGATCCCCCGGACCTCGGCCACGCCCCCCGGGGGCCCGCCCTCAGGCAGAGGATGCGCTCTCCCCTCAAATTCGTGGTGGGTCTCGCCAACGACGAGCTGGGCTATATCGTCCCCGAGTACGACTTCAAGGTCCAGCAGACCCTGACCCTCTCGCCGCGCCTTCCGGGACATCACTACGAGGAGACCAACTCGATCGGGCGATCCGCGACCGGGATCCTCCTCAAGGCCGCCGAGGAGCTTCTGCGGGAGTGAGGTCCGGAGGGCAGATCCCGGCCGCGGGGGCCTTGTTGGCAGGGGGCTGGCTTGCCGTGGAGCTCGCCCGGGGCGGGGTCCCATGGACGGCGGCCTTCTTCCTCTCCCTGGCGCTTCTCTGCTTCCTCCAGTCCCGCGAAGGAGGGCTCAAGGCCCATCCGGACCTTTCTGTCTTCCTCGCCGCCCTGGCCTTCTACCTCTCGAGCTTCCGCTGGCGCGGGGGAGACGACATCCCGGCGAGCCTGATTCCCCTCTCAGTCCTCCGCCATGGGACCCTGGCCCTGGATCCAGTGCTTGACCCGTGGCTTTCAGGCAAGGCCGAGAACTTCGTGGTCAGGGCGGACGGCCACGTTCTCTCCGTCTTCTCGGTGGTCCCCGGGCTCCTGGCCCTGCCGGTCTATCTCATCCCCGTGGCCTGCGGGGCCCCGATCACGGAGAGCTTTCTCCACAATCTCTCCAAGCTGAGCGCCTCCCTCATCGTGGCCGCCTCGGTCGCGGCCTTCCGCCGGGCCGTCCTCAAGAGATGCTCCGGGCAGTGGGCCTTGGTCCTGACAGGCTTCTACGCCCTGGGAAGCTTCGCCTTCAGCGTGAGCAGCCAGGGCCTCTGGGAGCACGGCCCGGCCCAATTGGGCCTGGCCCTGGCTCTCTGGGGGCTCTCCGGATCAGGAAGAGGCCATGACCTGCTCTCAGGGGCCGGCCTCGGCCTAGCCGTGGCGGCAAGGCCCGAGAGCGCCCTCCTGGCCTGCGCCTCCGGAGGCTTTCTCCTCTTTCACCAGACTCGGAGGCTCCCCCGCTTCCTCTTGGGCGCGGCCCTGCCCCTGGGCCTCTGGGTCTGCTATTGGCTCCACTACACTGGCAGGCTCCAGCCTCCGGAGTGGGAGCACCATGCCAGGATTTTCCAAGGGCTCATGCCCACGGCCCTCTGGGCCCTTGCGGCAAGCCCCACCCGGGGGCTTGTCTTCTTCTCTCCATTCGCGGCCTTCGGGGCCCTCTCCCTGCTTTCACCCAGGAGGCCACTGGCCGCCTGGCTCCTCTCCGGGTGCCTGGCGAATCTGCTCCTCATCGCCTCCTACGCGGGCTGGAGCGGGGGGATGAGCTTCGGGACCCGCACCCTGGCTGGGATCGTCCTGGTCCTGGCTTTTTTCTGCTCGGAGCTGGAGGAGCGGATCAGGGGCAGTCCCTGGCTTCTGGCAGCCTGGAGCGCCTCAGGGGCTTTCTCGATCCTGGTCCACTCCCTGGGAGCCTATCTCAACTGGCCAGGCTCCTTCCGGTTCCAGGAGGCCCAGGCCCGGGCCTGGGACTGGAGTCTGCACCCCGTGGCCCAGCTCTTCTCGGCCGAGGGCGGGCTCGGCGCCTTGAGCCCCTGGCTGCGCCTGGGGCTGGGGCTGGCCCTGATCCTGGGATTTGCCCTCCTGGCCGTCTTCATAAAACGGCTCCTTGACCCCCGAAAGCCTCCGCCGTGCGTTGCGGGGGCCCCTAATAGAAGGGCTTCCAGAGGCGGGAGTAGTCCAGGGAAACGCCCAGGAGCAGGTGGTGCCCGGTGGCCTTGACCACGCTGCCCTCGAAGAGGAAGTAGGTCAACAAGGAGCTGATGCGCAGATCCCGAAAGAGGGGAAGGCTCAGGCGAGCCGTGAGGTCGAGCTGGCGCTTGAGATCGGCCGGGGTGTCTCGCCTCCGAGGCGCAAACTCAAGGTAGGTCGCCTCAAGCTTAAGCGAGGCCGGAGTGGCGGGGACTGGCGATGCCCAGGAAAGCCCGGCCGTCCAGCCGTAGCGGGCGCCCGAGCCTCCGGCCGCGTGGTCGGACTCTGCTGCGCCGCCCGCGTAGATCTCCTTGAGCCAGGCACCGTCGAAGAGCTTGAGCCCCGCCCGATAGCGCACGAACTCGCGCTTGGCGCGCTCCTCGGGCTTGGTGAACTCCGTGTCGTAGGCCACTCCCCCGAACGGCCCCAGGCTCGGACGTGAGGAGGCCCGGGAGGCGGACCAGGTTCTGTGCCGCAGCTCCGTGTCGAGCACGAGCCGGTCCTGGGTCTCGTTGACGATGGGGCTCACCCCGCGCGGCCGTATGGTGACCCGGCCGTAGTCGGCCGAGACGCCGGCGTCCCAGCGCCAGCGGTTCCAGTAGAGCTCGGAGTAGAGCTTGCTCTTTCCGGCGGCGTAGAGCTGGCTCGTCGACTGCACGCGAGCGTCGCGGGTCTCGGAGAAGCCCTGGTTGTTGTCGACCTGGGTGTCGGCCAACTGGAGGGAGAGCTCCCGAAGGTTGATGCGCCAGACCAGGCCCAGCGGGGTCTTGCCCTCGCAGCTACGACGGACCTCGGCCGCAAACCTCTCGGGCGCCAGCTCCCGACGCCAGCCCTTGAGGCCATCGAGGAGCACGGCCGAGAGCGCTCGGGGGTAGGGCCGCGGGTCCCTGGCCCCCGAGAAGGCCGGCTCCTCCCCGCGTAGCACCTCCTCGGTCGTGGCCACGGAGTAGAGCTCATCGTCCGAGAGGGGGACTCCGCTCACCCGGCCCTGACGGTCGAGGCCCGCCAAAGAAAGCCAAAGCTCGCTGTCGTAACGGCGCGGTATGGGGCCGCAACAGCCCTCAAAGATGGGGGGCCGATCCGGAGGAAGGCGAGCCAGCAAGGACCTCACCGCCCGGCCCGGCAGCCTCACCAGCCGCACCGGCGAGCTTGCGGAGGACCACTCGCGGGGGTAGCTCTCAGGGAGCTCGCCGGTCACGTTTGAGGCAAGGCCCGTGATGCGCAGGACCGCCACTTCGGCGCCGGTCTCGCGGCGCAGGAGCTGCCCCGCCAGGTTCCAGAACTCGAGGGGGTCGTATTGGACCTTCTTGCCGCTCCTGGGCCAGAGCTTGCGCGGGTCGGGCAGAAGCGGTACCTGGTCCCTCAGATAGAGGGTGAGGACGTCGTCCGCAATCCCGGAGAACTCAGGGGCCTCGGCCTGCTGCGGGCCCGCGGACAAGGGCCACTCCTCCAAGCGCGCAAGCTCCAGGCCCCGGCCGGTCGGGCGCAGCTCCGCGAGGATCTCTCCGAGCCCGAAACGAGGCAGCCGGGCGCGCAGAGCGGGCAGATCGTGGTTCTCCAGATTCCAGTCAGAGAGCTCCACCACGACCCTGCGCCGCGAGACCACCTCGGAGGAATTCTCCCCCAGGAGCACGTCGATCCCGGGCGCCGCCGCAAGAACCTTCGGGTCATCCTCGCTCTTGAGGTGGGAGACCAGCACGACCAAGTCCGCCCTGTGGAGCCTTCTCAGCTCCCGAACCGCGCGCTTGGCCGCGGCCGCGGGCTCCTCGACGCGGTAGGGCAGGCCGCGCTCGCGGATCGCGGCCTCGGCATCCTTCGGGATCAGGGACAGGATCCCCACCCGGACCCCGCCGACCTCGGCGAGGTGGAACGTCTGGAAGGGAAGGGCCTGAGAGGTCGTCTCCCC
>CAYLZQ010000223.1:0-4306 GCA_964388045.1 uncultured Elusimicrobia bacterium
GGACGCGGTGCGCTGCGTGGCTTTTTCCCCGGACGGGGAGCTCCTGGCCTCAGGAGGCTCGGACCATTCCATCCGTTTCTGGGACCCGAGGAGCCATCGGCCTAAGGCCGTTCTCCCGGGCCATTCCGGCTGGGTGCGCTCGGTGGCTTTCTCGCCAGACGGAAAGGTACTGGCCTCCGCAGGCTATGACCGCAAGGTCCGGCTCTGGGAGGTCGGGACAGGCAAGGTCTTGCGCGTCCTCAGGCACCCCAATTGCGTCTACTCTGTAGCCTTTACTCCTGATGGAAGCCGTTTGGCCTCTGCAGGCAGGGACAAGAATGTATTTCTCTGGGACCCGGCAGGAGCCAGGCAGGAGGCCGCATTCCCGGCGAGCGACTACATCGATTCAATCGCGGTCTCCCCTGACGGGAGCAGGCTCGCGGCCAGCGGCCGGGCCGTGCTCCACCTCTGGGACCTGGCGGGAGCAAAACTCGCGGAGCTCAGGGACCATGGGGACTGGATCTACTGCCTGGCCTTCTCTCCGGACGGCCGCTTCCTCGCCTCCGGGAGCGACGACCTGAGCGTTCGCCTCTACGAGGTCGCGGGTCTTCCTGGAATCCGGTGAAGGCCCTCTCCTCCTGGGACTGCTGGATGGAAATCCTCCCGGACCTGGTCTGGCCGGCCCAGGGGCTTGGCCCCTGGGAGCCCAGGGCCGCGCGAGCCCTGGGCTGGAAGGCCCTCCTTGGCCTAAAAGAGGAAACACGCAAGGGGCTCCCCAGGCAGATATTTTTGGCTTGCCGCGGCCGCCTTGAGCGTCTCATGGGCCTGGAGGGCTGGGAGGAAGACCTTGAGTCCTCACTGCGCCTGGCCCCCTCCTGGCAGGCCAGGGCCTGGAGGGCGGAGACCCTGCTTGAAAAAGAGCCCAGGGAAGCGCTTGCCCTCCTGCGCGGGGCCGAGGGTTTTGCCCCTTGCCTCTACCGGGGAGCGGCCTGGCTGAGGCTTAAGCGCTGGTCCCTGGCAGCCAGGGCCTTCCAGGAGGCCGGGGCCTTGAGGCCTGGTTTCCTCCCTTGCCTCCTCGAGGGTTTTTCCCTCTTGCGCCTGGGCAGGGCTGCCCAGGCCCTGGAGGCCTTGCTCAGGGCCAAAGGCAGCGGGGAGTGCGCGGCCCTGCGCTGGTTCCTGGCCTACGCCTATGATTCCCTAGGGGATGAGCAAGGAGTGCGCCGCTCTGTCGAGGAGGCCATGAGACTCTTTCCCGAGCTCGGCGGGCTCGAGTCCCTCCTGGGAAAGGCTCTGGCCCGGGAAAGCCTCCTGCGCCTTCCCCTCTCGCGCAAGACCCTGGGCCTGCTCTCCCGGGCCTGCCGGGGCCCAAGGGAGGCCTGGGCCAGAGTGGCCAGGGCCGAGTCCCTGCGCTCTCCTGAGTTCTCGCGCTACCAGGAGGCTCTCCCGGACCTGCGCAGGGCCGCGCGTCTCTTGCCAAGCTCAGGCTGGGTCTGGGCCCACCTGGGCAGGGGACTCCAGAGCGTGGATCGCACAAACGGCCCACTCAAGGCCCTCAAGAAGGCTGTCGAACTTTCCCCGGAATGCGGTTGGGCCCGGGCCTGGCTCGGGGCCTGGCATCTGCGGCGCGGAGGTCCCAGGGCTCTCCCGGAGCTTGACCGCGCCGTGAGACTCATGCCTGAGTACCCCTTTGCCCATGCCTGGAGGGGCTCAGCCCTGCGCAGGCTGGGGAGGCTTTCCGAGGCTGCCCAAGAGCTGGAGACAGCCTTGCTTCTTGAGCCTGAGTACGAGTACACCTATTCGGAGCTCTTCGAGGTCCGCAGGGCCCAGGGCCGCTGGGCAGAGGCCGCGCGTTTCCTGACCGAGGCTTATGAGCGAGAGATGAAGTTCTCCTGGGCCAGGCGAGACGACCCTTCCTCCTGCCGCAGGGCTCTCTCAGAGCTCGACTCTGCACTCGAGGCCTGCCCAGGGGAGCCCCTGCTCAAGGCCTGGAGGGCCTGGGTGAGGCTCGGCCTGGGTGACCGGGAGGGGGCAAGAGGAGAGCTCCGAGGCTTGAGCGGCCCAGCCTTCGCGTATTTCGTCCAGGGGCAGCTTGAGGAATCCCAGGGCAGGATCGCTCGGGCTTGCTGGGCTTATGGCCGCGCGGCGGAGCTTAAGCCCTGCGCCACCTACCTAGGCCTGCGCGGCATGGCCCGCTACCGCCTGGGGGACCTCAAGGGCGCCAGGAAGGATCTCTCGCTCGCCCTGGAGAAGAACAGCACCGTGGCCGGCTTTCTCTGGGCCCTGGCTGCCCTGGATCTGGAGCAGGGTCGCCCTGCCCAAGCCCTGGAGGGGCTTGAGCGGGCCGCAGGCCTTACCCGCTTCTCGGAGCTTTTGGCTCTTCGCGCCGAGGCCCTGCGGCTCCTGGGCCGCAGGAAGAAGGCTTTGAGGGAGCTCGAGGAGGCCAGGAGGCTCAGGCCTGACTGCCCCTGGACAGCTCTTGCCTCCTCTCGCCTGGAGCGGGATCCCCTCAAGGCCTGCTCCGAGCTCCTCAAGGCCGTGGAGCGAGGCTCGGAGCTTCCCCAGCGCGTCCTGGAGCGGGCCAGGAGCCTCATGCGCAGGTTCGCCCTAAAGGCCCTGCGGGAGCTCGGCGGCGACGGGGCCAGGCGCCTTCCCAGCGATTCCAGGAGCCTGCTCGCCGGCTCTGCGAGGAGGGCTTCTTGAGAAAGTCCGAAGCCTGCCTTGGATTCCTGCTGAGCTTTCTCATATGCGCTTCCGGGGAAGGCGCTCCTGGAGCCGGGGATACAGGCCCTTCGACCTGGGGACTCCACGCGGGATCCGAGCTCTTTGATTACGACATCCAGAAGGGGGCTTCTCAGGAAGGGGACTTCCAGGAGACCGTCCGCAGGAACCTCGCCTGGCTCGCCAGCCGAGGCTACCACACCCTTCTCTTCGACGCCCTGGACGATGACGGCACGTATTGGTTTGCTTCCGGGATCCTGGAGCAAGCCGGATACCCCTTCGGAGGGGATAGGCTCAAGTTTTTTATCCAGGAAGCTCATAGAAACGGGATCCGGGTCTTCGCCGAGCCTACTGTCCTGGCCTGGAATCTCAATCCGAATCTGCGCAAGGAGCACAAGATCCAGGGCCAGCCTCTTTCCCTGGATCAAATCATGAAAGTCATCCGCTCCCTCCTGAAGGAGCATGGGGCTGACGGGATCGTGGAGGAAACCTTTGCCCAGCCTGCCATTGACGCCATCTACCGCCTCTGCCAGGAGCTTGGAAAGACCTACGCGCACAAGTTCGGCGAGCCATTCGGGCACGAGCATGTCCTGATGAGCGAGGATTACGTCGGCTATTTCGAGTCCCAGCGGGAGAGGGATCGCGTGGATGAGGGCGCTCATGCCAACAGCCTTGGGCTCTTCAACGTCCTTTTCGGGCATTCCCGCGCCATGGGCAAGCCGGCTTGGGTCAAGACCAGCGGGGGCTATGACTTTACCGTGGGCTCAGCGGCCAATGTCCTGCTTCTTCGCGCGATCCAGTTCCAGCCTGAGGGGTACTTCTTCATGCGCAAAGAGGAATCGGACATGAGGGCCCTCTTTGAGCTTGACGCCAAGCGCCTCCAGGGCTTGGTCAGGAAATTCTGGAAAAAATCCGAGGCCAAGCCAAAGGCGAACCTCGTCCTCTGCCAGGGAGTGGGGCAGGCCGGCGAGGCCTTCCGGGACAGGCTCGTGTCCAATGCAGGGGCTGTCACCAATGCCTTGATGCTGGCAGGCTATGACTTGCGCGTCACCTATGACAGGCCCCTGGACGAGGCCGACCTCTATTACGTGATGGCCTTGGGAGGAGAGCAGCCTGAGGACACGGCGGATCTGCCCAGCTCGCTCATCCCTCTTTTCAAGACCTCGCGCCCGGTCTTCTTCCAGGTCCTCTCAGCCCTTCCTGACCAAGGCCTCTGGCGCAGGATGAGAGAGGCCTTCGGGATCAGGGGGAGGGCTTTTGAAGCCCTCTCCAGGCTCCCTGAAAAAGCAGAATACGACGGCGTGAGCTTCCGCTACGGGGGGCTTGACGTCTGGGGCACAGGCTCTGTCCTCTCGGACCTGCAGCCGGAGGATGTTGAGGGAGAGGCCCTCTTGAAAGCCAAGCTTGAAGGCAAGGAGCGCGTGCTCGTCTCAAGGAGGGGGAATTTCCATTTCGTGAACGGGAACATCCTTCATCTCGATTTCAATTTTCTTTTTTCCCGCCTGACGGCCAAGACCCTTGAGAGGCCTTTCCCGGGCTACGGGGTGGTGGGAAGGCAGTCGGCCTTCTTCGCCACCCATGAGGCTGATCTGGCAGTCAACCTG
Source organism: uncultured Elusimicrobia bacterium (assembly GCA_964388045.1). Taxonomy (GTDB): domain Bacteria; phylum Elusimicrobiota; class Elusimicrobia; order UBA1565; family UBA9628; genus CAYLZQ01. The sequence continues at coordinate 4,302 of CAYLZQ010000223.1, forward strand.
CCGCA
>CAYLZQ010000224.1:0-4300 GCA_964388045.1 uncultured Elusimicrobia bacterium
GGGCGGCCTCCTCCGCCGCGTCCAGATCGTGAAGCAGGCTCAAGCAGAAACCCGCCACGGCCTTCTGGTGGCGCTCCACGAAGACCCCGAAGGCCCTGACCTCACCCGCACGGGCCCTGCGGACGAGCTCCTCGTCCGACTCCATATAGACTCCCAAGGTGGCTGAAAGGTTGTGCCGAGCAGGAATTCTATCAATATCCCGAGGATCGGCGAAGCAGGATAAGCGTTATTGGGAAGCCCTGTTACAGAGACTCAGTAAAAAACCCCGCACATGGCGGGGTCCAAGACCGAAACTGGTGGACGTGGGGAGGATCGAACTCCCGACCTCCTGCATGCCATGCAGGCGCTCTCCCAGCTGAGCTACACGCCCGTCTATTTGATGCTGGGGTCTCCTCAGCCGATTTTCCAGGCCAACTCGACGCCCAGCTGAGCTACACGCCCGTATCGGCTTCTACTATAACACTTTTTCCGCCGCCCCTGGAAGTGACACGGCAACCAAACTCGAATACAAAGAAAGTGATACAATGCTGGTTCTAGAATGAAGCCTTTTCTCGCGACGTTTTGTCTGCTTCTCGCTCCAGCTGGAAGCTCCTGGTCCGCAAGCCCGTCGAAGACGGTCTCCGAGCAGGCTCTTCCGTCTTGGGAGAGGGCCGAGACCGTCATGGAGAAGGCCGCGGGGGAGGGCCTTGAAGAGGCTCTCAAAAGGGTCTCGACATCAAGCCTCGCTGGCTTTCTCAACGAGATTTCCAAGGCTCCCCATGTGGCCGGCTCAAGGGCCAACGAGCTGGTGGCGCAATACATCCAGAGCAAATTCCGGGAATACGGCCTTGAGGTCGAGAGCTCCCGCTACGAGGTGCTCCTCTCCTATCCGGAGGAGGCGGAGCTGGAGCTGCTCGCCCCCTCTCGCGCAGAGCTCCTCTCTCTCGAGGGCGAAAGGCTGACGGCCGAGGCCAAGGCCGGCTTGACCCGCGAGGACCTCATCCCCTGGAACGCCTATGCCCCATCGGGCGAGGTCACTGCCACCGTGGTCTACGCCAACTTCGGGCGGCCAGAGGATTTCGAGGCCCTGGCCAGGCTGGGAGTGGAGGTCAAGGGCAGGATAGTCATAACCCGCTACGGCCAGGGCTACCGGGGAGGCAAGACCCTGGAGGCGGAAAAACGCGGGGCCGCCGCTATCCTGTTTTACTCGGATCCGGCCCAGGACGGCTACGCGCAGGGAGACGCCATCCCCAGGGGCCCCTGGGGCCCTCCCGACCACTTCCAGCGCGGCTCCAACGTCTATGACTTCATCGTCCCTGGAGACCCCCTGACCCCGGGCTGGCCCTCGACCCAGGGGGCGCGCAGGATCAAGCCCGAGGAGTCCCTCCTCCTTCCCAAGATCCCGTCCCTTCCCCTCTCCTACCGCGACGCCTCCAGGATCCTGGAAGCCCTGGAAGGCCCGGTGGTTCCCAAGGGCTGGCAGGGCGGGCTCCCATTCACCTATCACGTGGGGCCGGGGCCGGCTGCCGTGCGCCTCAAGGTCAGAAACCGCCTGGAGACCCGCCCGATCCTCAACGTCCTGGGCCGCCTGCGCGGCAGGGAGGAGCCGGAAAAGACCGTGTTCATCAGCTCCCACCACGACGCCTGGACGCGCGGGGCCATGGACGACGGCCTGGGAACCGCGGCAATGCTGGAGCTGGCCCGGATCTTCGGGGAGCTGGCCAGGCAGGGGAAGCGGCCCAGACGCAGCGTGGTCTTCGCGAGCTGGGACGCCGAGGAATACACCCTGACCGGTTCCACGGAATGGGGCGAGGAGCACGCAGGGGAGCTCAAGAAGAACGCCGTGGGCTTGCTCAACATAGACGCCTACCGCTGGGGCCGGGAGTTCACCGCCATCGCTGTCCCCTCCCTCAAAAGGCTGATCCTGGACTCCCTCGGGCGTGTGGAGGACCCGGTCTCCGGCCGATCCCTACTGGAGGAATGGAAGGGAGGGGGAAAGCCTGAGGAGCCGGCCGAAATCGGGATCATGGGGAGCGGCTCGGACTACACCGTCTTTCTCAACCACCTCGGGGTCCCGGCCGTCGAGACCATGTTCACCGGGACCGCAGGAGCCTACCACTCGATCTACGACGACGCCTCGTGGGTCGAGAGGATGGATCCCGGTCTCAAGTACCTGGCGGCCCTCACCCGCCTCAACGGGATCATGGCCCTGCGCCTGGCCGACGAGCCTCTCCTGCCGTTCGACTACGCCGCCTACGCGCGGGAGATCTCCTCCTACCTCAAGGCCCTCGCCAAGGAGAAGCGCCTCGACCTCGGCCAGGTCCTGAAGGCGGCCTGGGCCTGGGAGAAAGCCTCCATCCTCTTTGAGAAGGCAAAGGGTAAAGCCAATCCAGGGAGGCTGGGCTGCGCCAATAAGGCCCTGATGCAGGTGGAGCGCGACCTGCTGAGCACCGAGGGGATCCCAGGACGGCCCTGGTTCAAGCATCTCATTTATGCTCCCAGGCCAAGCTACGAGGCCCTGTCCTTGCCGGGCATCCGCGAAGCCGCCGAGGCCGGAGACCTGGCCCGGGCAGGCGAGCAGGTCAAGGTCCTGGCCAAGGCTCTCAGACGCGCCGCCGCCACGCAGGCCAGCGCCGCCGACTGCTTCAAGAAGTAGGGCGAGCGGGAAGAGCGTCGCCGGAACGTTGCGCCCGGCTTTCGGCCTCGTGCTATTTCAATCCCGCGGGACCAAGACGATCTCGATGCGCCGATTGAGGGCTCGGGACTCAAAGCTCTCGTTGGGGGCTATGGGCCGATACTGCCCGTAGCCAGTCGCGACCAGCCGCAGCGGGTCTATCCTGGCGCGGTCCTCGAGGTAGCGGGCGACCGCGGTGGCTCGGGCGGTGGAAAGCTCCCAGTTGGTGGGATATCGGGACCTGAGCTCGGGCCCGATGGGCTTGTTGTCCGTGTGGCCCTCGATGCGTATGTCCTTGTCCACAACCGACTTGAGCAGCTCCCCGACCTTCTCCAGGACCTTGCGACCCTCGGGCTTGACCTCCGCCTGCCCGGAGTCGAAAAGGATGCGGTCCACCATGTTGACGGTGAGCTTGCCCTGGAGCTGGGTGATCTTGATCTCGCCGGCCGCGATCTCGGACTTGAGAGCCGTGGTCAGCTCCTCGTAATTTTTCCTGACCCGGAGGAGCTCGGCCGCCTTCGCGTCCTCCAGGGACCTCTTCTCGGCCTCCAGGGCGGCCTTGGCCTCGACCAGGGCCTTCCTCTCGGACTCGGAGGCGGCCAGAGTCTTCCTGAGCTCGGCGGCCTCCGCCTCGAGGGCCGCGCCCTTTTGGCTCAGCAGGTCCCTTTGCTTGATGAGATCGGAGACCTTCTTGTTGAGCTCCCCCTTCTTGGCCTCCAGGGACTCCTGGAGGTCCTTGTTGGTCTGCTGAGCGGAGGCCAGGGTCTCCTGAAGCTCTTTCTTGGACTTCTCGACCTCTTCCTTGGATATCCTGAGGGAGGCCAGCTCCTCCGAGCCGGTCTTGATCCGGGAACTCAAATCTTGCTCGGTCTTCCTGGCCGCGGCGAGCTCCCCCTCCAGGCCCTCAGCGCGCTTTCTCTGGGATTGGGCTTGCTCCTCCTGGGTCCTGTACTTGGAAGCGCTCACGCAGCCAGCGGCCTGCAGGGCCATCAAAGCCAAAATCGCGTACCGATTCATAGCGAGCCTCCGTCAAGATGGAATGCCATTAAACTAGTAAAGAAGGCACAGGAAAACCAAGAGCCCTCGACGGATTTTGCGCTCGGAAATCACAGGAGCCCGGGCAGCCTGCGGGTGAACTCAAGATCCGCTGGGAACATCTCCTCGGTCGGAATCCGGGAGAGATCGGCCCAGAAGACCCTGATCACCTCGTTGGCGTTCCCCCCCTCCCGGAGGGAGCCCCCGGCCTGCTCAACAAGCCAGTAGACGCTCACGATCTGCATGGGGGCCTGGGTCGAGAGGTGGGCCGCCTCGCTCGCGTAGAGCACGCGCAGGGGGCGGATCCTGATCCCGGTCTCCTCCTCGAACTCCCGGAGCAGGGCCTCGACCGGGGCCTCCCCCAGCTCCACCCCCCCTCCCGGAAAATTGACGAACTCGCGGCGGATGAAACGGGAGCGGGCCATCAGGACCTGGTCCCCGCGCCTGAGGATGCCGTAGACGCGCAGGCTGAAGCGCTCGGGCCTCATGGGCTGAGCCGACATGGCCTTCGATTCTATCCCTTTTTAGGAGGACCCTACAATCCCAGGCTCTCGAGCGGGTGCATGACCACGATCTCGTTGCTTTTTTTATATCTGTATGTTACTATATTAT
>CAYLZQ010000225.1:0-4288 GCA_964388045.1 uncultured Elusimicrobia bacterium
CACCATTCTCTTGATCCTTGCGGCTTTGGCTTCTCATCTTGTCTGGGGAAAAGCCTGGGCTCAATGGCTTGGAGGGATAGTGGCCGGCTTGGGATTCATCACCACCTTGATGGGCATCGCGATCATTTCCATGGGCCAGAAATGGCAGGGCTGGATGTTCACGATCACAGGCGCGTTGACGACAGCCGCTGGCCTAATAGTTGCTTTGAACCCTGAAGGAGCGGAACAAACAACCATGGAGGCGCAGTCCTGGAGACTGCAACTTGCCGCCTGGATCGGCGCCGCCCTTTCTGGAATCAGCGGGGGAGTGGGCATCGCCCATTGGGACTAAGGGGTTTATTCATGTCCTCGTTTCTGGAGCGCCACAGGAAGAAGGGGCTTCTGGCCTTCCTCCTCCTTCTTTTAAGGAGGCACAAGGTCCTGGCCCCCCTGCTTTTGGTGGTGGTGCTCCTCCTCTTCATCTTTACCCCCTTGAACCTACTGGGATTGAGCCTCCAAGCCCTCTCCAGGTTTCCCCTGGGCAGCCAGGTGGCCTCGGGGCTTGCCTGGCTTTCCTCAAGGCTGGGGGGCAGGGGAGAGAGGCCTTTTTCCGATCTCCTGGCAGGCTTCAAGGCTGCCAGGCAGGACAAGAACTCTGGGTGGGGGATGTTCCTGCGCGAGGCAGGCGGGGGGGCTGGTCTCGGGCCCTCCTCGGTGGAGATGGTCAGGGGAAATCCAGAGGGCCCCGGCGGGGAGGGCCTGGCGGCCAAGCTCAAGGGAGAAGAGCCGGTGAAGGGAGTCTTTGATCCCGAGGAAGCAGGGGACTCCGAGGTGGATCTCTCCCGCGAGGAGCTGGTCGCGGGAGGCCAGGGGCCGGAGTCGGGCTTTGCCGCGGGGGCGGGAAAGGCCTGGGCAGGAGGGAGCAATCCCACCCTGGCCATGTTCGGGGCCGGAGCCTATGCCGGGAGGGGATTCTTCGACGGCAGCGCGGCGGCTTTCAAGACAGACGCCAGGGGTTCCGCCTTGGAGAGCACCAGCGTCCCCAGGGCCGGCAGCCTCAGGGTCAGGGCCGAGGAGGGCAGGCTTTCCAGGAAGAACCTGGACAAGGCCAGGACCTCGCTTCAGGCAGCCTCCCACAGGGTCCAGGTCAGGCCCTCCAAGAAGGCCTTCACCCAGCTCGCCGACGGCAGGGCCAGGGCCATGATGGCCCGAGATCCCCTCTGCACCGCCACCAACAACTGCCCTCCTGAGTACGCGGCCGTGAACACCGGGGCTGTCTACGACGGAAACCTCGTGGGCCCGGGCTCGGGAGGGGTCCTCGCCACCCCGGACCTGGGCGGGGATTTGCTGCCCAATCCCAACATCCCCAGCGACTCCAATCTCCAGAAGCTGGATCAAGAGGCCAGGAAGATGCAGCAGGATGCCGAGGCCTGCAAGAGGTCCAATGAGAAGTACCTGGGCTCAGGGGGGACCCCGGGCCCTGTGACCTTGAAGCAGCAGGAGATCACTCAGCTTTCCAAAAAGATGGTGGCCAAGGACTGCGGAGGGGGAGGCTGCAAGAGCAAGAAGAAGGCCAAGGACTGCAAGAAGCTCGTCGACAGGATGAAGCAGGCCTGCCGGAGCCTCGACGGCGACATGCAGGCCCACTACAAAGACTGCCCGATCATGCAGCAGGAGGGCCCCTACCAGCATCAGGATTGCCGATGAAGGAGCAAAGCCATGGAAGAGCAGAATAAGCCCCAGATACCGAGCTTTAAGGAGTCCCCCAAGCCCCAGCTCAAGATCAAGGGCCTGGCCTCGAGCCTCTCCCTCATCGAGCGGCTCAAGCAATTCAAGAAAAAGGACCTGGCCTTCATCCTGGCCGGCCTGGGAGTCCTCTTCATGGCCCCCCTGGCCGAGCACTTCCTGATGAGCCCGGACAGCGGGCAGGGGGCCTTCAAGGAGGGCTGGGGCTTCCGCGGGGGAGAGTTCGGCAAGGGAGGCTCCCCCTACGAGGGGGGCCTGAGCGGACTGGCCCCGGGGAGCCTGGTGGGAGCAGGGGGGGACATCATCACCCCATTGAACGTGCGCGATCCCTCGGCCCTGGTCATGGGCCCGGGGGCCACCCAGCAGCCTCCCGCCGGCGCTCCTCCCAAGGAGGACAAGAAGGAGGACTGGAAGACCGCCCTGAGGGACGCGGCAACTGCCGGCGCCAAGGAGGCGACCAAGAAGGCCAGCCTCCCTGTCCCCAAGATCCCCTTGAGCGCAGGAGGCTTGAGGGGCCTGGGAGCCGCCTCAGGGGGAGGGGGGGGGAGCTATTCCCTTCCCCCGATCTCGGCCTCCAACGTCCCCAACCAGGCCGCGGGCAGGGACCTGCTCAACGTGCGCCCGGCGAGCGGCTACCGAGGAGCTGCCGGGGCCAGGGGCCCGGGCAAGGGGGGAGGCGGGATGGAGGATCTCAAGAAGGCCGCGGCCGCGGCCGGATCCGACATGAACAGGCCCGGCCCTGCCTACACGGCCCTGGAGCAGGCCGCTTCCCGGGACCTCTCCGGGAACGTCTCCCAGGGCGGGCTCGGGGGGCAGAAGGGAGGAGACGACAAGTCCTCCTCCCAGAGCCAGGACAAGGGAAGCAAGTCAGCCGGCGAGTCCCTGGAGTTCATGCGCCTGAAGGCCGAGCAGGACAAGTCCATTGACCTCAAGTGGAAGCTCAAGGAGAAGCAGGCCATGCTCTGGCCCAACCTCCAGGAGAAGCTGCTGGAGGAGGCCGTCATGACCCCCTTCAAGAAGATCTCGGCCGGGGTGGCGGACCTGGTCGGGAGCATAGGCGGCAGCGCCGCCAGCGAGGACATCTGGGAGTGCTCCGACGGCTTCAAGGTGAAGAGGAGCAAGGTGGTGCCGTGCACCGAGGATCTTGAGGGCAAAAAGCCCTACTGCCGGACGGGGACCACCATCTTCGAGCGGGTGGGAGGAGGAAATAAGGAGCATCCCAACTGCTCCCTCAAGCCCGGGGGCGAGGAGAGCTCCGGACCCACCGAGGACCGCAGGGGCGTGAGGGACATCCCCAGGCCCAGGGACCCCACCCGGGGGGACAGCGAGGTAGGCGCCACCTCGAGGGCCGCTGACATCTGCGCCCAGACCGAGCAGATCGCCACTGCCCCCAGGGACGTGCCCGGGCAGACCCCTGGAACCGCGGTAAACTATGATTTGAACCAGAGGACCTGGGGGAACACCTACAGGGCTTCCAGGAGCGTCTCGGAGAGCGCCTATGCCCTTGACGGGACAGGAGCCATCCAGGCCTGCAAGGGAAACAACCTGTTGAGCGGGGCCGCCCCGGAGGAGGGCAGCATCATCGCCAGGCTCAACAGGGCTAACGGCATCCTGACCAGCGCGGCCGCTGCCGTGAGCACTGTCGCTGCCAACGCGGGCTCAGTCAACCAGACTCTCAGCGCCCAGGTCGAGACCGAGGCGAGAAACATCCTGACCGCCCTCGGAACGAATCCCATGACGGCCGCCAACGTTACGGCCGCCAGGGCGGCCATGGGCAGGCTCGAGGCCCTGATCGCGGATCAGGGGCTTGGAACCAAGCTTACCAATGCCCAGAGCTCCTACCAGCCTTACGGCGGGGATAACAGCCCCTTGAAGGGCCTCAGGGAGTTCCTGGCCAGGGCCGGGAGCCTCATCAAGAGCGGCAAGGAGAAGCTCATGGGGGATGGGAGCCCTGGCAACCCAGGGGCCTTTGGAATGCTCACGACAGCAGGGCGGGACAACTCTCAAATGGGGGACCGGGCCCAGGCCCTGCAGGGCTACAACCAGGACCTCACGCGGGAAGCCCAGGACCTCAGGCGCAGGTATAGGGAGGCTGAGCGGCTCAACAGGGACCAGCAGGAGGCCTTGGAAATCCTTGAGCGGGCCCTGGATCCTACGAACGGCAACGTCAAGAAATCCCTGGTCTACGCCAAGTATTCCCTGGACGGCCAGGTGGCTTCAGGAGGCCAGGCGCCCATCCAGGCGGAGCAGGGCATGCCCCTGGGGCCCAAGGACACTGATGCTGGTTTCGTGGGAAAGAGCAAAGCCATCCTGGGGCAACTGGGAGACGGCGCCGCTGATCCAGCTCCTGACAAGGTCACAGCGGCCAAGAACTCCTTCGGGGAGATCGCCGGGGATGACGCCAAGAAGGCTCGGGCCATCCACAAGACCCTGGTCCCGGTGCCCATCAGCGCGGCCGGCCAAGTGCCTTCCCAGGTCGCGCCCTTGCTCTACAACCCGTGAGCCATTTAGTGCTGCGACCGAGACATAACGTCCGTTTGGCCGAGGCGATTTTGGAGGGAGC
>CAYLZQ010000226.1:0-4284 GCA_964388045.1 uncultured Elusimicrobia bacterium
TCGGGCCTTGACCCCAACCAGGTCCAGGAGCTGCGGGACCTGATCCGCGAGCTCAAGAGGGAAAAGACCCTGCTCCTCTCCACCCACATCCTTCCCGAGGTGACCGCCACCTGCGACCGGGTGATCATCATCCACCTGGGGAGGATCGTGGCCGACGGAAGGCCGGAGGAGCTCTCGGGAAACGTGACGGACAAGAACAGGCTCTCCGTGGAGCTCAAGGGGCCCGGGCAGGAGGTCCGGGAGGCCCTGGGACGAATCCCGGGGGTTCTCTCCGTGAGCGGGGACGGGGGATTCATGCTGGAGTCCGAGGCGAGGACAGACCTCAGGGAGGAGGTCTTTCACCTGGCAGTGCGCAGGAACTGGCCCATCCTGGCCCTGAGGCAGGAGAGGCTCAGCCTCGAGGAAGTCTTCAGGAAGCTCACCACTCAATGAACCTGCAATTCATACAGATCCAGGCGGTCAAGGCCCTGGCGGGGCGGGGCCTCAAGACCTACTTCGAGTCCCCCGCGGCCTTCGTGGCCCTCTTCGTCTTCTACCTCCTGGCCGGCTACCTCTTCGCGGCCCCCCTCTTCCTGATCGGGCAGGCCTCCCTGAGGGGCATGACCGAGTACGTGCCCCTGCTTCTGAGCTTCCTGACGCCGGCCCTGACCATGGGGCTAGTCTCCGAGGAACTCAGGTCCGGAACCTTCGAGAGCCTGGCCACCCTCCCCTTGGAGGACGCGGACATAGTCCTGGGCAAGTACCTGGGCTTCGCAGCCTTTCATTTGATCGCAATCTCCGGGCTCCTCTTCTTTCCCGGGGCCCTGGCCCTTCTGGTCCAGCCCCCGGCCGGCCTCGACTGGGGGGAGAGCCTGGGGATACTGGGAGGATTTATCCTCCTGGGACTCATGAACGGGGCTGCGGGGCTCTTCGCCTCAAGCCTGACCAAGAACCAGATCGTGGCCCTGATCAGCGCCTTCCTGATCTCCTTCTCCTTCTTCCTGATCGGGAAGCTGGGGGCCTTCTTTCCCGGGGCCCTTGGCACGCTGGTGGAGTTCCTGGGCATAGACTCGCACCTGGCTGTCCTGGCCAGGGGAGTCCTGGACACCAGGGACCTCCTCTACTTCGCGAGCATGACCTTCGCCTTCCTTTATCTCGCGGTCTGGCGCCTCAGGTTGAGGCGGTTCTGATATGCCCTTCTCCCTTGAGCGCCGCAGTCGGGCGCTTCTCTTCTCAGGGACAGGCACGGCCCTGGTCCTGGCGATCCTCGCGGCCTTGAATTTCCTCTCCCACTTCTTCTTCGCCAGGCTCGACCTCTCCGCCGGCAAGGCCACCTCTATCTCCCGCGGGACCCGGGAGATCCTGAGCCAGGTCAAGGACAACCTGGTGATCAAGGTCTTCTTCACTCCCCACCTGCCTCCTCCCTACGGCCTCCACGGGCAGTACCTGAGGGATCTCCTGGGGGAATACCAAAGCGCCGGCCGCGGCCGGATCCGCCTTGAGTTCGTCAACCCCGAGGGAAACGAGAGGTTGAAGAGGGAGGCCAGGGACTCAGGGATACTGCCGGTCCAGCTCAATGTCCTGGCCAGGGACAAATTCGAGGTCAAGGAAGCCTACATGGGCCTGGTCCTCCTCTATAAAGGAAGGAACGAGGCCATCTCGGTCGTGGAGAACACGCGGGAACTCGAGTATGAGATCTCCAGGAGGATCCGCAAGCTCGCCTCCCCGGCCCTGAAAACCGTGGGGTTCGTGACCGGGCACGGCGAGAAGGGGCCCTTCGAGCCCTCCCTCCAGCCGCTCTTCGGGATGCTCCGGGAGCAGATGAACGTGGAGAGCGTGAGCCTGGAGAAGCCCCTCTCGGCCCCTGTGGACTCCCTCTGGATCCTGGGCCCGAGCCAAAGGTTCAAGGCGGAGGAGATCGAGAGGCTCAAGGCCTGGGTGGGCTCGGGCAAGTCCCTGGGAATCCTCCTCAACCGGCGCCTGGTCGAGCTCCAGAGCTTCAGCTCGATCCCCCTTGAGACCGGTCTTGAGGGCCTGCTCAAGGCCTGGGGAGTGGAGCTCGGGGAAGGCTTCGTGGCCGACGCCCAGGCCGAGAGGATACAGCTCGAGACCCAGTACGGGCAGTTCGTGGCCATGCGCATCCAGGAGTACCCCTTCATCCCGGTGGCGACAAACCTGAGCAGGGACCACCCGGCCACCAGGAGCCTCGAGGCAGTAAGCCTCCCCTTCGTGCACCCGATCTCGTTCAAAGGGGGAGGGCTCCGCTATGCCTCCCTGGCTGACTCAAGCGCCTTGAGCTGGCTTGAGACCACCGCCCACCTAGCCCCGGGCCAGCCCCTGGAGAGGCTGGAGGCCAAGCCCAAGGGCCCCTTCTCCTTGGCTGGAGTGATCGAGGGGGACTTCTACAAGGTCACCCCCACCACCTTCTCGGCCACCCAAGCCCAGGCGCCGCAAGCCCCCGGGAGGGTGATCCTGGTGGGCACCTCCTACCAGCTCCACCAGAGCCTGGCCAACAAGGCGGCGAACGTCGCCTTCCTGATGAACCTCCTGGAGTGGTCCTTCCAGGACGAGGCCCTGCTCTCGATCCGCGCCAAGGGCATGAGCTACAGGCCCCTGCGCAGGCTCTCGGAGCTGGAGCGAAGGCTCCTGAAGTACGCGCTCATCTTCTCGCTGCCTTTCACGCTCCTCCTATCGGGCTTCCTCCTCCACCGCAGGAGGACAACCCGAAGAAAGCTCCTGGCGCCAAAGTACGCCCCCCTTGACGAGGAGCCCCAGCGGACGCCGGCTTCTGCGAGCGGCAGCGAGCGTACTGAGGCCGATAAGGAGTTGCCTTCGGCCTCACGTGCTGCGAGCGGCAGCGAGCGTACTGGGCCGCATAAGGAATTGCGTTGCGGCCCAAGTGCTGCGCAAAAGCCATGACGCCTAAAAGGATAGCGGCCCTGGCCGGGGTCCTGGCCCTGCTCCTGGCCGCGGCAGGCCTCCAGGTCTGGAGGTCGGGCAGGCTCGCGCGCCTGGAGCCCTTGAAGGGCCTCAAGGAGACGGAGGTCTATCGCGTCGAGATCTCCCGCGCGGGAGAGGCGATCGTCCTGGAGCGCAGGGCAGGCTCCTGGAGGATCGCCGCGCCTATCCCGGACTCCGCCGACCAGGACGCCTGCGCCGGCCTGGTGGAAGCCCTGGCCAACCTCACCCTGGGCACGGAGGTCTCGCGCAAGCCAGAGTCCTACCCGGATTACGAGCTTGCCGAGTCAAGCGCGACCAGAATCAGGCTCTTTACGGCCGGAAGAGCGGCCCCGGCCTTCGACGGATTTTTCGGCAAGACGGCCATGGGCTACGACACCCTCTACTTCCGCTCCCACGCCGAGAAGCCTGTCTACCTCGCCTCGGGAATGGCCCGCTATTATCTGGAGCGCGAGGCCGGGGACTACCGCGAGAGGGCCCTGGTCAAATGGGACCGGGGGGCCTTGACAGGCCTGCTCCTCTCCTCGGGAGACTCCACAATCGAGCTCAAGAAATCCAGCGCGGGCTGGGCCGCCTCAGGGGCTTCCCTCTCCCCCGAGAGGATCGAGGCCGCCGTAGCCGCGGTCTCCAACCTCCGTCTCGTCGACTTCTCGAGCGCGACAGCGCGGGAGGCCGGCCTTGAAAAGCCCTCCCTCGCGGTCCTGGCCTCAAAGGGAGAGGAAAGCCTGCGCGTGCTCCTGGGCAAGCCCAGGCCCGAGCCCAAGGGCCAAAAGCCCCTCACCCGCTACGCCAGGCTTGCGGGCCGGGAGGCCGTGGGCCTGGTCTCTGTTTACGACGCGGACTCCCTCCTGGAGCTCTTCGGCAAGAAAGGAACCCGGGTTTCCAGGACTCCTTGACAGTCCCGCGAAAGCAGGGCTATACTCCTTTGTGATGGCTCGCAGGCTTCTTCCTGTCCTTATTCTTGTCCTTGTCTGCCCCTGGCCTGGGGCCGCGGAGAGGCCGGACTGGGTCTCCGGGACGAGCTCAGCCTACCCAAAGAGCGCCTACCTCATCGGGGTGGGCCAGGGGCCGAGCCAGGAGAAAGCCGCGGACAAGGCCCGCGCCGAGATAGCCAAGGGCCTGAGCCTCACGGTGACCGCCAAGACCCAGGCCACGGCCCAGGAGACCAGCTACGGCGCGGAGTCGAGCTTCACCCAGACCGTGGCCGATGACGTGCGCACCTCCACGGCCAAGGTCCTCGACGGGGTGGAGGTGGTCTCATACTGGCAAGACCCCCAGGGCACGCATTACGCCCTGGCGGTCCTCAACCGCGAGCACAGCCAGAGGATACTGCGCGACAGGATCGAG
>CAYLZQ010000227.1:0-4283 GCA_964388045.1 uncultured Elusimicrobia bacterium
TCCGTTGGGAAGCGGCCTCGCAGACCCGCTGCGCGGGTGCCCCTGCTCGGTCATGGGGCCTTGGGGCGCAGGGCCTGGCGCAGCCTGGCCCCCAGATGCCGGGCGATCTGGAGCCCCGCCTCGGCGCGCACGCGCGCGAAGCTGGGCCAGGAGTTGATGTCGATGACGGAGAGGAAACCGTCGGGGGAGACGATGGCGTCCCCTCCGAAGATCTCCAGGCCCACGGCCCGGGCCGCCAGCTCCCCGGAGGTCGCCAGGTCCTCGGGCTGGAAGGCGAGTCTTCGGGCGTTGGCCGGGGCGTGGTAGAACCAGGTGAACCACTGCCCGGGGCCCACCCCGTAGAATTTGACGAGATCCCCCTCCACGTGCCTCTGGAGGACCATGGCGGTGATCTCCCGGCGCTCGAAGTCCGCGCGCACGGCCTCGATCTCTTCCGGGGTCCTGGCGAAGACCACGTCGCGGTTGCAGGTGTTGTGCACGTCTCCGCGCTTGATCCATGCCCCCGCACCGGCGAAAGCCGGGGCGGGGAAAGCCGCTGGCGCTGTTTTTTTCGTTTTCGCCGTCGCCGTTATCTTCGTTTCCGGGAAGCGCAAACCGGGGGTGTTGGCAAAGGCCTTGAGCATTTCCGTTCGATAGCAGGAAAGAACGGAGTCCGGCGGGTTGACGATCAGGGCCCCGGCCTCGGCGAGCCTCTTGAGCCGCACCAGGCGCGGGTAGGCCTCGCACATGGGCAGGATCAGGTCCCAGCCCGCAAGCTCCGCCCGGTCGGTCTCCTCAGGGCTCATGAGGACCGTCTCCAGGTTCAGGAGCTCGAGCTGCTCCAGGACGACGGACAGGATCCGGGCGTCGTCCGTCTCCCGGTTGGGGGAGTTCTGAAGCTCGCGGGAGATCCCGAGGCACCTCATCTCATCTTGCCGGCCGCCACGAAGGCCTCCGCTTCCTTGAGGTCCCGGGGGCGGTCCACGTCCAGGGTCTTGGAGAGGGGGATCCCGGCCACCCGGGCCCCCCGGGCGACCAGGGAGATCCAGTACTCGCGCAGGGAGCCGTAAGCCGAGGCCGCAGGCATGCGCTCGGCTAGGCCCCGGGTCAGGTAATAGAGGCCGGCCGTCACGTGCTGCGCGCGGGAGCGCGCGTACTGACGCCACGGCGCTAAAGGAGGGCGCCAGGGCGTCACGTGCCGCCCTCGCGCCCCCTCTCCCAGGGCGCGCACCAGGCCATCCGGCCCGAGCTCCGCCCAGAGGGGGCGCTCGTCGTCCACATGGGGAGTCAGGGCCAGGGCGGCTTCGGCCTTCTCAGCCTTTTTGACCGCCTCGCGCGCGAAGCGGGCCGTCTCGGCCGGGGGGATCAGGGCGTCCGCGGTGCTCACGAGAAAGGCCTTGCAGCGCGCGCCGAGGGCCCGGGACACCAGGCGGAAGCTCTCCCAGGAGGAGGCCGTGTCCTGGGCAAGGAAGGTCCAGGAGAGATCGGGGAAGGCCCCCGCGAGGCTTTCACAGAGAGCCTGCCCGCGGGAATTGACCAGGATCGCGAGGTCCCTGATCCCAGCCCGCCTCAGGGATCTGACCACCCAGTGGCAGAGGGGGATGCCGGATACCGGGATGAGGGGCTTTGGGAGTTCCAGACCCCCCCCGCTCAGCCGCGAGCCGTTTCCAGCGGCTATGATTCCCGCCTGCAGCGTGGAGGGCCCTCGGCTTGGGCGGAGCGTCATGAGCACAGGGCCTCCAGGTCGGGGAGGGACTTCAGGGCCCAGGCCCCCGGGCAGCAGCGGGCCTCGGGATGGCCCAGGAGGGCGTGGGGCATGGCCAGGGCCTCGGCACCTTTCATGTCCCTGGGGATGGAATCTCCCACCATGAGGGCCTCCTGGGGAGAGGCCTCGAGCCTTGAGAGGGCGTGAAGGAATATCTCGGCCGAGGGTTTCGAGACCCCCAGGCTCCCTGAGTCCGCCACGGCCTCGAAAAGCCCGGAGAGGCCCTCGCTGGCGAGCACGCTCTCCAGGTTTCCGTAGAAGTTGGAGACGACGCCCAGGCGGTAGCGGCGGCGCAGGCGCTCGAGGATGGGACGGTTGCGCCGGAAATGGCGCCGGCAGTCCTCCAGGAAGCGCTCTACCACCTGCTCCCCAACCCAGGCCTTGTCCGGGGCCAGGGCCTCAAGCACGCAGCGGACCTGCCAGGAGAGGGTCCTTTCCAGCGACTGGCCCTTGAGGGGGAAGCGCGCGGCCAGGAGGTCGTCCGAGTCGTAAAAGGCGCGGTTGAAGTTTTCCTGGGAGACCGAGACCCCCGCTTCCTTATAAAGGGGATAGAAACGGTCCAGCCAAGCGACCCCGTCTCCATCAAGGGTGCCCCCGAAATCGAAGAGGATTGATTTCACCCCCCGTATTGTACCAAATTTAAATTTGAAGGTCTTGACAAACCACGCCAGACCTGTTATTAATCTCTAGGCCGGGCCTGGGAAGGCCCGGCACAGATGCAGCTGAGGAAATCCTAAAGCATCTAGGCTGGCCCCGCGCCTGGGGTTCGGGCAAGGGGCCGGCAAGTGGTGACATAGCGCCGAGTTGACCCCCCTCCGAGGGGGCGTCGGCGTTTTTTGTCGGCATCGGAAGAACAATGCCCAAGCTTGCGGCGTTCAAAGAGAGGTTGAGCGGCACGCTCAAGAGGTTCAAGGGACTGACGGGCTTCCTTTTAGGCCCCCAGGAGGTCCTGGGCATAGACGTGGGCAGCTATGCGATCAAGGCGGTCTTTCTCAAGCAGGAGGGCGGTGCGCCTTCCCTCAAGTTCTGGGGGCACCTTCCCTTGAACGCCAAACCCGAGGTCACTCCAGAGGAGCGCAAGACCCAGGCTGTCAACGCCCTGCGGGCCTTCCTGATCGAGAAAGGGGTCAAGACCAAGGAGACAGCCACCTCCCTCTCCGGGAACTCGGTGATCGTGCGCTACGTCAAATTCCCGAGGCTGACCAAGGCGGAGCTCTCCGCGACCCTCGCGACCGAGGCGGAGCCCTTCATTCCCTTCGACATCAACGAGGTCCAGCTCGGCTTTCACATCCTGGGAGAGATCGTCGAGGAAGGCCAGAAGAAGATGGAGACCGTGCTGGTCGCGGCCAAGAAGGACCTGGTCAGCTCCCGCCTGGAGATCCTCCAGGGGGCGGGACTCTCCCCCACCATCATCGACGTGGACTCCTTCGCCCTCGAGAACGTCTACGAGCGGGTGCGAGACCCCAAGAGCGAGGCGGGGGCCACCCTTTATCTGAACATCGGGCACAGCGTCACCAACCTTTCAATCCTCGAGAACGGGGTCACGCGCGTGGTCCGGGACATCTTCATCTCCGGGAACACCCTGACCAAGGCCGTCATAAAGGCCCTGCAGTGCGACTTCGCCAAGGCCGAGGATGCCAAGAAGGCCACCGGGATCATCGTGGATCCGGCCGAGAAGGAGAAGGCCCTCCAAGAGGGCCAGCGGGAAGCTCTCGCGGTCTCCCAGGCCGTGACCAACGTGATCAAGGACCTGGTGGCGGAGGTCCACCGCTCGGTCGACTTCTACCTCTCCCAGGGCCCCGAGCGCTCGATCGGCCGGATCGTGCTGATGGGGGGGAGCGCGCGCCTGGCGAACCTCTCCAAGCACCTGGCCTTGGAGCTCAAGGTCCCGGTCAGCGTCCTGGATTGTTTTTCCTTCCTCAGGCAGAAGCCGGCCGACCTGCCCGCGGAGCTCGCCCCGGCCTTCGCCGTGGCCGTCGGGCTGGCCCTGAGAAGGAATCAAGACTGGTTATGATCAAGGTTAATCTCGTCCCGGCGGAGATCCTGGCCAAGGCCCAGCAGAGGCAGAGGATCATCCAGGCCGCCGCAGCCGGGGCGTGCGCGATCCTCCTGGTCCTGGGGGTCTCCCTGGGGCATTGGATGAACCTCAAGCGCCTGGAGACGAGGCTGGCCAAGGGGACGGCGGAGCTCAAGAGGCTTGAGATCATCGTGGCCAAGGTCGAGGAGCTCGAGCGCACCGTGGGGGCCGTGCGCACGCGCCTGAACGTGATCACCGACCTCTTGAAGAGCCGGCCCCTCTACCCCTATTTCATGTCCGATTTCGCGCGCAGCGTTCCCCTGGGGGTGCGGGTGAGGTCCCTCTCCACCAGCGGGGGGGGCAGCGGGGGCAGCCCCCTGCGCCTCACGATGGCGGCCGAGTCGCGCACCAACGAGGACATCGCCTCCTGGGTGAAGCGCCTGGAGGCCTCGGGCCGCTTCGCCAACGTGGAGCTCGGGCCGGTCACGAGCGCGGGGGGGGCCGAGCCCGTTTACAGCTTCA
>CAYLZQ010000228.1:0-4267 GCA_964388045.1 uncultured Elusimicrobia bacterium
ACAGCCCAGTCCGCGTTTCCAGCAGGCATCCTGCCTGTTCCGGCCCCCACGCCGCGGCCCCCGGCTGCGACGCCTCCCCTGATGCAGCCAGGGAGCGGCCTTGAGCAGCCCTCCGAGCCGGCTTCGCCCTCCACCCAGGAGCTCATAGCAAGGCTGGCCAAGCCTCCCACCACCACCGGGAAGCCGGCCGCGCCCAGGAGGCGTCCCTCGATGTTTTTGGCCGGCAGCGCCGTCTTGCTGGTCGGCCTTGCGGCCGCCGGGTTCTTCTTCTTCCGCAATCCCAGGGAGATGAAGCTCATGCTCAACATGGGCGAGGCCAAGCCCCAGGAGAGCCATGGGGAGGCTGCTCCGGCTGTCCCCGCCGCGTCGCCTCCTCCGGAAGCCCAGGCTCCCGCAGCGGCTCCCGCGCCAAGCAGGGAGCCGGTCCCGGATGCGGGCGAGGCAGCCGTCAGCCTGGTGAAGAATTACCCCCTTGCCGGGGAGAGGGGCAACGTCGGGCAATGGCTCCAGTATTCCTTCATGGCCAATCCCGGGGAGGGCAGCCGCGAGGAGTGGACAGCGGGCGCAGTGGACGCCACGACCTACCTGGTGCAGTACCAGCTCCTGCCCGGCCCCAAGAGCGCCCCCAGGGAGCCCATCGCCTACCTCTTCGAGGCTGATACCAGCCGCAGGACCGTCAAGGGGGCCAGTCCCGCGGCCCGGGAGCTCTTGGCAGGAGGGCCTCCTGTGGAGCAAGGCAAGCCGGCCGCCCAGCCGGCCAAGAAGGCCGCCCCTCGCCGGAAGGCGGCCCGGAGAGCCCCCTCCAGAAGGCAGGTCCCGCTTCTTCCGCTGCCCTCGGACTCAGAGCTGCTTCCCCCGGCTCCCAAGGGCTTCAGGGGCGAGACGATCCGCTGAGGCTCGAGCCCGTTCAAACTCAAGCCCGTTCAAACTCATTGACAAACGGGGTTTTGGAGGGTAACCTATAGGACAACCTCAATGGCTCAGGCACAGCACGTCCTATCCCTTGGGCTTTCCAGGAGGCTGGCCGATCTTCTGGTGGCCGAGAAGATCATCAGCCCCCAGCAGTTGGAGGAGGCCCTGGAGGCCCAGCGCCGCACCGGGGAGAAGCTGGGCGGCGTCCTCATCGGGAAGGGTTTCCTGAGGGAGGAGCAGCTTCTCGAGTTTTTGAGCCGCATGTGCGGGATCAGCTACGTCAGCCTGGCCAATGTCCCCATCCCCGAGGAAGCGCTCGCCGCGGTCCCGGAGTCGCTGGCGCGGGCGCATCTCCTGGTCCCCTTTCTCAAGAGCGAGGACCGGATCACGGTCGCCGTGGCCGATCCCCTGAACGTCCTGGTCCTAGACGACCTCAAGATGATGACGGGCTGCGACGTGAGGGCCGTGCTTGCCTCCGAGGCGGAGATCCATGCCGCCCTGGACAAGTACTACAAGGCTCCCAGCTCCCAGGAGGCCCTGGCCGAGATCGTCAGGCAGAGCGGCATCCCCGCCGAGGAGGCCGACAGGATCGGCTTGATCGAGGAGAGACCCGAGGGCATGGCGGACTCCCTCGCCTTGAAGAGCCTGGCCGAGGAGGCCCCCGTCGTCAAGATGGTCAACCTCGTCCTGGCCTCGGCCGTCAAGGCCCGCGCCTCGGACATCCACCTGGAGCCATTCGCCAAGGAAACACGCCTGCGCTACCGGATCGACGGAGTCCTCCACGAGCAGCCGGCCCCGCCCCGGAGATTCCACAGCGCGATCTCGACGCGCATCAAGATCATGTCCAACCTCGACATCTCGGAGAGGCGCATCCCGCAGGACGGGCGCCTCAAGCTCAGGATCGAGGGCAAGCTCGTGGACATGCGGGTGTCCGTCCTCCCCTGCAGCTTCGGGGAGAAGATAGTCCTTCGGATCCTGGACTCCTCGGGCCTGAGGGTCCAGCTCTCCCAGCTCGGTTTCGAGCCCGAGGCCCTGGCCGTCTTTACCAAATGCATGAAGGCGCCCTACGGGATCAACCTGATCACGGGGCCCACGGGGAGCGGGAAGTCCACCACCCTTTATTCGGCCCTCTCCAACCTCAACACCCCGGACACCAACATCATGACGGTCGAGGATCCGGTCGAGTACCAGCTCCACGGCATCAACCAGGTCCAGGTCAATCCCGCCGTCGGGCTCACCTTCGCGGCCGGCCTGAGGGCATTCCTGCGCCAGGACCCGGACGTCATCATGGTGGGGGAGGTCAGGGACCTGGAAACCGCCCAGATCGCGATCAGCGCGGCCCTGACCGGGCACCTGGTCTTCTCGACCCTCCACACCAACGACGCCCCCAGCACGCTCACGCGCCTGGCGATGATGGGGGTGGAGCCCTTCCTGACGAGCTCCGCCCTTCTCATGGTCCTGGCCCAGCGCCTGGTGCGGATGATCTGCCCGAAATGCCGGGAGAGCTACGAGATCGAGCCCGACTGGCTCGTCAAGCTCGGAGTCCCGGAGCAGCTCCTCGGGGTCCGCGGCGGGAGGGTGGCCCTGCACCGGGGCAGGGGCTGCGAGCACTGCGCCGGCACCGGCTACCGGGGCCGGCAGGGGCTCTACGAGGTCCTCGAGGTGACCGAGCCAATGAGGCAGCTCATCCTCGAGAAGGCCCCGGTCAGGGAGATCAAGAGCCTCGCCCTCAAGCAGGGGATGCTGACCCTGCGCGAGTGCGCGGTCCGAAAGCTTCTGGGGGGGGGCACGACCGTGGAAGAGATGATCCGGGTGACGGCCTCCGACATCGAGGGCTGAGATGATCTCCATGAGCGAGCTTTTCCTCCTGATGCACGAGCGGGGGGCCTCCGACCTCCACCTCACGGTCGGCTCCCCTCCGGTCCTGCGCATCGACGGCGTGCTGATCCCCACCCCCTTCGAGAGGCTGACCCCGGAGGCGTGCCAATCCCTGGTCTACTCCCTCCTCACCGACGTCCAGAGGCAGAGGTTCGAGGCGACCAACGAGCTGGACCTGGCCTTCGGCCTCAAGGGGATCGGGCGCCTGAGGATGAACATCTACCGCCAGAGGGGGGCGATCGGGGCAGCGGTCCGTGCCATCCCCTCCTCCTTCAGGAGCTTCGAGGAGATCGGCCTGCCCAACGTCATCTACGACATCCTGAAGGTCCCCAAGGGCCTGGTCCTGGTGACCGGCCCGACCGGGAGCGGCAAATCCACGACCCTGGCCAGCATGATCGATTCCATCAACGAGCACCGCTCCTGCCATATCGTGACCGTGGAGGATCCGATCGAGTACGTCCACAGCCACAAGAAGTCCCTGGTCAACCAGCGCGAGGTGGGCCAGGACACGGAGACCTTCACGGCGGCCTTGAAGCACGTCCTGCGCCAGGATCCCAACGTGATCCTGATCGGCGAGATGCGGGACTTAGACACCATCGGCGCGGCCTTGACCATCGCCGAGACCGGGCACCTGGTCTTCGCGACCCTGCACACGACCGACTGCGCCCAAACCATCAACCGCATCATAGACGTCTTCCCCCAGCACCAGATCGAGCAGGTCCGGGTCCAGCTCTCCTTCGTCCTGCAGGCCGTCATCTGCCAGCAGCTTTTGCCGCACGCCTCCGGGAGCGGCCGGGTCCTGGCCGCCGAGATACTGATCGTGACCGCGGCCATCAGGAACCTGATCCGGGAGCAGAAGATCGAGCAGATACAGCTCGCGATGCAGACGGGAGGGAAGTTCGGGATGCAGACCATGAACCAATCCCTGGCCGAGCTCTACCGCCAGGGGCGGGTGACGTTCCAGGAGGCCATGCAGAGGTCCCTTGACCCCGAGGACCTCAGGCGCCTCCTGCAGAGGTCCATGACCCCGGCTCGGTGAGGCCGCAAGGGAGCGCGAGGCGCTCCCGCGCAGCGTTCGTCGTTGAGCGTGCCGTTTTATTGGGAGGTTGTATGCCAGTCTTCGCCTACAAGGCCAAGGGAGCCGACGGCGGCGTCCTGGAAGGGATCGTCGACGCCGAGGAGCAGAAGGTCGCGGTGGAGCGCCTGCGGGCCCAGAAGCTCGTAGTCCTCGAGATCGGGGAGAAGACGACCGGCCCCCTGGATGTCCTGAAGGGATTCTTCAAGAAGAAGGGGAAGATCACCTCCAAGGACCTGGTCCTCTTCTCCCGCCAGCTCTCGACTTTGGTCAGCGCCGGGGTCCCGATCGTGCAGGGGCTGGGGATACTCGAGTCGCAGGCCGAGAACCCGGCCTTCAAGGAGGTCCTGGGCGCGGTCCGCTCCGACATCGAGGGTGGGCTCTCCATCTCCGACGCCTTGA
>CAYLZQ010000229.1:0-4245 GCA_964388045.1 uncultured Elusimicrobia bacterium
GGATCGTCAAGCACAACCTCTATCGTCTTCCGGACGGCCTGGGCTTCGCCGAGGCCGCCCTCGCGGAGCCCCTGGCCTGCGCGGTCCACGCAGCGGAGGTCCTGGGCGTCCAGGAGGGGGAGACTGCCTGCCTCATCGGGGCGGGACCCATGGCCCTGCTCCTCATCCAGGCCCTCTCCGCGCGAGGCTCGCGTATTGTGGTGGCGGGCCGCGGCCGAGAAAACCTGGAGAAGGCCCTCTCAGCCGGGGCCGAGAAGGCCTTGAGCTCCGCCGATTCGGACCCCATCCAGGCCGTCAGGGAACTCACCCAGGGCCGCGGGGCTGACTGCGTGATCGAGGCAGTGGGCAGGACGGAGACGTGGCAGCTCTCGCTCGGGCTCGTGCGCAAGGGGGGCAGGGTCTGCCTCTTCGGGGGCTGCGCCTCGGGGACCCTGGTCCCCCTGGACGCCCACCGCATCCACTACGGGCAGATTTCCCTCCACGGGGTCTTCCACCACACCCCGAAGCACTTCAAGGCCGCCGTGGAGCTGCTGGCAGCCGGCCGCGTCAAGACCGGGCTCTTGATCGCGGGGAGCATCCCGCTCTCCGAGGTTCCCTCGTTCTTCGAGCGCGGGCAGGACCGCTCCAACCCCAAGGTCGCGGTCATTCCCTGATGGCCTTCACAACCGCCGACAGGGGGCACATGAGGCGCGCCCTGGCCCTGGCCCGCAGAGGCGCAAGGGCTGTGGCCCCCAACCCCATGGTAGGCTGCCTCCTGGTCAGAAACGGCCGCATCGTGGGGGAAGGCTGGCACAAGTCCTACGGCGGCCCCCATGCCGAGGCCGAGGCTCTCAGAAGGGCCGGCCCCAGGGCCAGGGGGGCCACGGCCTACGTGACCCTGGAACCATGCTGCGCCCATACCGGAAAGAGGACCCCGCCCTGCGCCCCGGCCCTGATCGCTGCTGGAGTCAGGCGAGTGGTGGCGGCGGCCCCGGACCCAAACCCGGGGGTCTTGGGAAGGGGCCTGCGGCTCCTCAGCCGGGCGGGAGTCAAGGCGGAGGTGGGGCTCTGCAGCGGGGAAGCCAGGGCCTTGAACGCTCCCTTTTATAGTAGGATGGGACAGAAGCGGCCTTACGTGATCCTCAAGACCGCCCTCAGCCTGGATGGAAGGGCTTATTCCGCCGCAGGGAAGTCGCGCTGGATCACGGGGCCCCGGGCCAGGAGCCTCGCTCATCGCCTGCGGGCCCGGGCGGACGCGGTCCTGGTCGGGGTGGGCACGGTCCTCGCGGACGATCCCAGCCTCACCAGCCACGGGGTGGGCCAGGACCCGGTGCGGGTCGTTCTGGACACCCGCCTGCGGACTCCCAGGCGCGCCATGATCCTGGCCGGAAGGCCTCTGACCTTCATCTTCACAAGCTCCAGGAGAAAACTCCATGGAGCCCTGACCATTCGGGTCAGGGCCAAGGGCGGAAGGCTCGACCTCCGGGCGGTGCTCGCGGAGCTTGTGCGGCGGGGGATCAGGATCCTCCTGGTGGAGGGAGGGCCCACGGTCCACTCCTCATTCCTGGCCGAAGGCCTGGTGGATGAGGCCCGGGTCTTCATAGCCCCGAAACTCATCTCCGGCGCCAAGGATCCAAACCGAGCCCCGCGCGTCCAGGCAGCCATGAGAAAGCTAGGTCCAGATTTTCTATTCTATGGGAAGGTGGTTCCTTATGATGTTCAGTAACTACTCAACTCCCCCTCCCCACTTTTCCCCTGCGGCGCCTATCCCCCTCAACATAGACTCGGCCCTTCGGGCCCGGGATGCCGTTGCCATAAATGTTTTATCGCTGCACCCGCGCGAGTGCCACTGGCACTCGCGCCCCCGGGGGGGAGGCGAGTCGTTGCTATGTTCACCGGGATAGTCCAGGCCCTGGGCCGAGTGTCGGGGAGGGGCCCCCACTCCCTTGAGGTGAAGGCGGCCCTGGGCCGGCTGCGGCCTGGAGAGAGCGTTTCGGTCAACGGCGCCTGCCTTACGCTCAATCGTCCTCCCCGTCGCGGGAAGCTCTCCTTTGACTTGAGCGGCGAGACCTGGAGCCGGACCAACCTGGGAAGCCTCAGGAACGGCATGCCGGTCAACCTGGAGCCCGCCCTCAAGGCCGGGGAGCCCCTGGGGGGGCACCTGGTGAGCGGGCACGTGGATGCCTGCGCCAAGGTCCTGGGCCTCTCCTCCCTGCCCGGGGGCTGCGCCTGCCTGCGCGTGGCCCTGCCCGGCTCCCTGCGCGGCCTGGTGGCCCTCAAGGGCTCCATCGCTGTCGACGGCGTGAGCCTGACCGTGACCTCCGTGAGGCCCAGGCATTTCGAGACGGTCCTGGTTCCCCACACGCTCAAGGAAACCAACCTCTCCAGCCTCGGGCCTGGCCAAGAGGTGAATCTGGAGGCTGATCTCATCGCCAGGTATCTCCAGGCCCTCCTGGCTTCCGGGAAGCTTGGCAAGAGGCATTCAAGTCCATGAGCTGCTTCGACAGGATCGAGGACGCGGTCAAGGACATCCGACGCGGGAAGATGCTGATCGTCATCGACGATCCCAACCGCGAGAACGAGGGGGACCTCGTGATCGCCGCCCAGATGTGCACGGAGAAGGCCATCAACTTCATGGCCCAGCACGCGCGGGGACTCATCTGCGCGCCCCTGCCGGGGGAACGCCTCGACAGGCTGAACCTGCGCGCCATGGTGGATGCCACCAACGCCGTTGGCCCCGGCCGCGACACCGCCTTCGCGGTCTCGGTGGATGCCCGCTCCGGGACCACCACCGGGATCTCGGCCCACGACCGGGCGGCAACGGTCAGGGCCCTTCTAGACCCCAAGACCAAGCCCGAGGACCTGATCCGGCCGGGCCACGTCTTTCCCCTTCGCGCCAAGGAGGGGGGGGTCCTGGTGAGGGCCGGGCACACCGAGGCCGCGGTGGACTTGGCGCGCCTGGCGGGCCTCTATCCCGCCGGGGTGATCTGCGAGATCCTCAACCCCTCCGGAAGCATGGCGCGCACCCCGCAGCTCCTGCGCTTCGCCCGCAGGCACAGTCTGCGCCTGATCACGATCCGGGACCTTATTGAGTACCGGCGCATGAAGGAGCGCCTGGTCAAAAGGATCTCCACCGCCAGGCTTCCCACTCGTTTCGGGGAGTTTTTGATCCACCTCTACGAGGAGGCCCTTACCGGCAAGCAGCACCTGGCCCTGGTGAGGGGCTTGGTCGAGGGCGCCAAGAACGTCCTGGTGCGGGTTCACAGCTCCTGCATCACAGGCGACACGCTCTTCTCGGAGCGCTGCGACTGCGGCTTGCAACTGGCCGCGGCCATGAAGCAGATCGCGGAGGCCGGACGGGGGGTCCTCCTGTATCTCTCCCAGGAGGGACGAGGAATCGGGCTCTTGAACAAGATCCGGGCCTATGGCCTCCAGGACAAGGGCTTGGACACAGTGGACGCAAACCTCGCCTTGGGATTCAAGCCCGACCTGCGGGAGTACGGGATCGGGGCCCAGATACTGGCAGACCTCGGGCTCACCACCATCCGGATCTTGACCAACAACCCGCGCAAGATCGTGGGGATCGAGGGCTACGGCCTCAAGGTGGCTGAGAGGATCCCCATCCAGATGCCCCCGACCCGACACAGCGAGCGGTACCTGAAGACCAAGAAGGCCAGGCTCGGGCACTGGCTGAGCGAGGAGGTTCTGCCCTGAGGGCAGGCGGACAATGACCGGGATCGTGATCAGTCGCTTCGATCTCTCCCCCTTGAGGAGGAGAGGTCTCGGGAGTGGGGGGGATCTCGTGGTCAATCATCGTCCGCTCCCCGCATGGCCGTCCCTGAGGGCAGGCGGACGATGATCGGAATCGTGGTCTCCCGCTTCAACGAGGAGGTGACCAAGCGCCTGCTTTACTCCTGCGTGGAGGCCTTGAAGGCCAGAGGGATCAGCTCCTCCTTCATCCGGGTGGTCCACGTCCCCGGGGCCTACGAGATCCCCTGGGCCGCGCAAGAGCTGGCCCTGACCAAGAAGTTCGACGTGGTGATCGCCCTGGGAGCCATCCTCAAGGGGGAGACCCCCCAGAACGAGCACATAGCCCGCTCCACGATCCAGCACCTCCACGCCGTGGCAGTGAGGACGCGCGTGCCGGTCATCCTGGGGGTGATCACCCCCGAAAGCCTGGAGCAGGCTCTGGCGCGCACCCAGGGGGAGCTCGACCGCGGCAAGGAGGCGGCCTTGGCCGCCCTCGAGATGATGAGGCTCAGGAAG
>CAYLZQ010000230.1:0-4227 GCA_964388045.1 uncultured Elusimicrobia bacterium
GCCTGGGGCATCAACACCGTTGGAATCTGGGGAGATTCACAACGGCGCTCACAGAAGGAGCCGCTGGCCCGCTTGGGATTCGCCCGCCTGGCCGGGGAACTCGTTGACGTTCCCGGTAGTTTTCCTGGCGTCCCGCCCTCCGAAGCCCGGAGAGGAGCTCGCGCAGGGTCAGGACATGGACTTCCCTGCCAAGAGGATGGGAGCCCGGGACCGCGACGAAGCCCTTGATCTCGAGGTCGGCCATGGCCGTCCGGAATCCCTTCCCGAGCACGGGGGCGGCCGGCGCTTGGGGGCGGCTCTCCCTCGCCCAGCAGTTGGGGAACGCGGGAAGCGAGGTGAGCCGGGCGCTCAAGTGGAAAAACAGGGATCCCCGGCTCTTTGAGGGCGCCATGATCAGGGCGCGCGAGCTGCTTTGCGACGCCTGGCTCGGGGGCAAGGAGCGCCGCGCGGGTCTTGAGGGCCTCGACCGCTACTTTTTCCATTTCGCCGTCGCCGCGAGGAAATAAGGCTCCGGCGTCAGGAGCCATTTCCAAAGAGGGTCGAACCGTATCCTGACTCCCTCGATGGTTTCCACGCGTTCGACGCCTTGGGTGACGACGCGGCCGCTTTTAAGGCCGAATTCCTCCGCGCAGGCCGCCAGCCCCCGAATCTCCCGTCTTTTCGTTTTTTCGTCATCGACGGAATAAGCGGCCTGGATGACCTCCTTGGCCCGCAGCCCCTCGCGGACGGCGAAATCGGTCTCGAAGCCCTCGCGATTCCTCCAGTAATGGATGTCCTGCTGGGGCGGCAGCCGCCGCCGCAATTCAAGATAGACGGCGTTCTCAAACAGCCTGCCCATGTCTCTTCTGCCGCTCATGGCGTAGAGGAATCCCGTATCTCCAAGGTAGGCTTTCCGGGGGTATTGAGTCCGATCCTTGATCGTGCGGGAGAAGATGGGAACAAAGAAGAACAAAAAACCGTCCTGCGAGCATCTCTCAAGCTGAAGGAGGCTTTGCTTGCCGATCTTATGCCCGAGGGTCTGGAAGAAGCGGAGGCATTTCGAGGCCGAGAAAAAGGGCGCCTCGATGACGTATTTGCCGAACAACTCCGCGGTCGCCGGGTTGGAGTCCGCCATGTCGGCGACATCAAGGCCAATGATGTCCCGAAAGTAGGAGTTGAGCAGCTTGAGTTTGTCCATCTTGTCGGACGCGAGAACGACTTCCGGGAATCCTCCATAGAGCAGAAATTCCGAAAGGGCCTTCTCCATCCGTCCGATGCCCGCGGTGGTGGGCTCGGCGCGCAAGCCTTTGAACCGGATAAATTCAGCAAATGAGAGGGGGGAGAGCTCGTGGGTCCAGAGCCTCCCCCGAAGGGGCTTAGACGGCGCGGAGAGGGCGCCCCTGGAGGAACTGACGATGAGGTGCAGCCTGCCCTTGAGCATCTCATGGTTGCGCGAGAGCCACCCCTCCCAGTCCCGGGCTCCGGCGATTTCATCGAGCAGGAGGCATCCGGAATCTCCGAACCATTTCAGCGTCTCGTCGAGGACGGCCGGGGAATCCTTGATGCGGCTGTCCTCCAGGTTCACGTAGGCCGCGTTCTTGCCTTCCCGAAGCATCTTCTGCCGCAGCAGGATCAGAAGGCTGGACTTTCCGCAGCGGCGTATTCCGGTGACAGCCGCGATTTTAAGGCGGGCGGCCTCCGCGACGCGGTCGAGACTCAGGGCCCGCGGCATGAGAGGCTTCTTGAGCGCGTACGCGTCCCATTCGTCGAAGACGACGTTCATGGCGCGCACGGGCTTGCTAATATCGTTCTCATATAGAACAGTATAATTCTTTTCCTGTTTTTGTCAAGAACAATAGTAGACAGGCCGTTTTCCCCACGATCCGTGGGCCGGGGCCCTCAAGCCCCTGAAGCCTCCAGGGTGCAAGCCGTGGTCCGCTGCGTCCGCAACCCCTGAAATCCGGCAGGCGAAGGGGTTGTTTTCGCCGCCTATCGCCGAGCCCCCGTGACAATGGACTCCCCTGCCAAGAGCTGGGAGCCCGGGACCGCGACGAAGCCCTTGATCTCGAGGTCGGCCACGGCCGTCCGGAATCCCTTCCCGAGCACGGGGGCGGTCGGAGAGGCGCGGCGGGCTTGGGCTGGGAGAGGCGGACCTCCCCTGCTCCCCGGAAATCAGGCCGACCGCCGGAGGGCGCTCGCGGGGAGGCCGAATTCCCTCGGCGGGCGTCGGGATCTTGGAGGGATTCTCCAGGCTAAACCCTGACGACCACCGAAACCAAGCCGGTTATGGTCGTGAATGAGGCAAGTCTTGCCGACGGCGCGTGGGCCGAACAGGAAATGATCCTGAGGGTCACGACCCGCTGACTTCGTCGGGGAGCTCGTTGACGTCCTCGGGGCCGGCGCGCGGAAAGTGGAGGGCGAGCTCCCTGCCCACCTCCCGGACGCAGGCCTCGATTCCCTCCGCGTGGCGCCGCTCGGCGAAATGCAGGAGGAGGGCCTCCCGGGCGCGCTCCCAGAGGGGAGGGCCGGCCTTGGCGTGGATCCCCTCGTCGCCCCAGATCGCGAAGCGGTGGTCCAGGTCCGAGATCAGGATCAGGACCCCGTTTCGCCCCGCGGTCCCGTCCAGCCCGAGCTCCAGGAACTTCTCCCGGGCCGCTTCCAGGATGTCTTTCCCCGCGGGGCCGGTCACGTGGACGTGGATCTCTCCCGTGGTCAGGGATTCCATCTCGGCGATCGCGGCGGCGATGCGGTCCTTGTCCTTCCGGGTCAGGAAGGGCCAAAAGAGCCGCCTCCAGGGCCTGGTCCAGGCCGGGGGATGCCTACCAGCTTCCACTGGCCCCTCCTCCCCCTGAGGATCCCCCTCCCCCCGAGAAGCCGCCCGAGGAGCCTCCCCCGAAAGACCAGCCGCTCGACCAGCCTCCCCCTGAGCTCCAGGCGGAGCCCCTGCGGCGCCCGATGGTGGTCTGCCGGGAGGCAAGCCCGCCCTTGAGGAGAGCCCTCAAGAGGGCCAGCCATAGAAGGGCCAGCAGAAGGACCAGGAGCGCCTTGCGCCTGAGGAGCTCCCCGGTCCAGGACATGGGCTTCGGGGCGGAGCCTCCCTCGAGCCTGGCCGCCAGGCCCTCCACCACCGCCTCCACGCCGGCGTCGAAGCTTCCCTCCCTGAAGCGCGCAACCCCTGCCTCGCGCGCGATCTCGGCAGCCTCGAGGTCCGTGAGCTCGGGCTCTAGGCCGTAGCCCACCTCCACCCGCCAGCGCTTCTCAGCCAGGAAGAGGCAGAAGAGGAGGCCGTCGTTTCGCTTGGAGTCCCCGATCGCCCAGGCTTTGAAGAGCCGGTTGGCATAGTCCTCGAGGCTCTCGCCCTCCAGGCTTTGAAAGAGCGCCGCCACGAACTGGCGCCTGGTCCTCTCCTCGAAGGCCCTCAGCCTGCGGGTCAGGCGAGCCTCGGCCCGGGGGGAGAGGACCCCCTCGTTGTGGACGTAGGAGGGGGGGGAGGGGGGGAGCTCCTTGGCGGCCTCGAGGGGCGCGGCCCAGAAGAGAAGGAGCAGGGCCGCGCTCAAGGGCCCCATGGCCGGCTAGAACTTGACCTGGGGAGCCTTTTGGGCCTCGGGGGCCGCCTCGAAGTAGGGCCTCTCCTTGAAGCCTCCGAGGCTCGCCACGAGGCTGGCTGGAAGCTCTCGGATGGCGGCGTTGTAGGCCACGGCCAGCTCGTTGAAGGCCCGTCTCTCGACAGCGATCCGGTTCTCGGTCCCTTCAAGCTGCACCTGGAGGTCGCGGAAGTTGGCGCTGGCCTTGAGCTCAGGGTATCTCTCTATGACGACCAGGAGCCGGCTGAGGGCCCTTCCCAGCTCGCCCTGGGCCGCCTCGAATTTCCTGAATTGAGCGGGGTCCTCCAGGACCGACCTGTCCACGGTGAAGCTCCCCACCCGCGAACGCGCCTCCACCACCGCCGTAAGGGTG
Organism: uncultured Elusimicrobia bacterium; assembly: GCA_964388045.1. Classification (GTDB taxonomy): domain Bacteria; phylum Elusimicrobiota; class Elusimicrobia; order UBA1565; family UBA9628; genus CAYLZQ01. The sequence goes on from CAYLZQ010000230.1 coordinate 3,937, forward strand.
GACTTCTCGAAGCCGGCGGCCCCCTTCACGGTCTCGACCAGGTTGGGCACGAGATCCGCCCTTCTCTGGTAGACGTTCTGGACCTGGGCCCAGCCCCCGTTGACCGCTTCCTGCTTTCTGACGAAGCCGTTGTAGACCCCCATGAACCAAAGCCCTGTCAGGAGGGCCAGGCCCAGGAGGCTTCCTAGAACGATGCCTGCTGATTTCATGGCTAAGGGCTCGTTAGGAAATAAGTACGTGAATTTTGGGCGTCGAGGCGCCCGTATGGCAAGGCGTGAGGAGCGAGCATAC
>CAYLZQ010000231.1:0-4225 GCA_964388045.1 uncultured Elusimicrobia bacterium
TATCGAGTCCTGGCTTGGCTGCTCTGAGCCGCATTCCCCTCATCATGCCTTGCAGGTCGAACCGACGCACGGAGGTACGGCATGAAATCAGCTCGGGGGATCGCGGGGCTCCTCGCGGCACTCCTCTGGGGGGGAGTCGCCGTCCAATCGGCAGCACCCCAGCCCAACTTTTCGGGCACGTGGGTGCTCGATAGGACCCGCAGCAGTATCCCGTCCACGCGGGAGATTCCAGAGTGGTTGCTGGCCGTGGGGGAACTGACGCTCGCCATCGATCATCAGGGGGCCACTTTGAAGATCGAACGCCGGGTCAAGGCCCTGTTGGTCGAACGGTCGTTCGTGGCCACGTATTACACGGACGGCAGAGAGGTCGTCAACATCAACCCACGTGGACAGCCGGTCCACTCCCGATCGTACTGGCAGGGCAGTGCGCTCATCACCGAGCTTCGAGGGACGGTGGAGTGGAACGGGAAGATGCAGACCATGAAGGGAAGAGACTCGCTCCGTCTTTCCGATGACGGACGGCTTCTCATCCTGGAGTCCGTTCGCAGGTTTGAGGGCGATGACACCCAGCAGGTTCGGCTGACTTTTGTCAAGCCATAACGGTCCTCTTCTGCCCGATCCGCTCGTTTACGGCGCTCTTCACCAGAGTGTGTTAGGACGCCTTCTCTCGTCTCGGGTGCCCAGTCGCTCAATGCGCGACCGCACAAGTCCTTTGGCCGGGCTCATGAGCCTGCGCGACCCGAGATCCGGAAGGCTCGGATTTGTCCCGAAGGGCCCCCGGAGGGCCCGTGCCCGCCGGACAGCCAACTCGGTCCCGCGCAATCCCCTCAGGAAGTCCCTCGCCAGGTCAGATCGAGCGCCCCTCGTGGTGCTCATCGCCAGCCCGACTGCGGGGATCCGACGGCGGTGGGGCCAAGGACTGACGGGGAACCTCGCGATTCATGAGGTCACCGGGCGGGCCGTCATGGAGCGGGACCTGGCCGCCCTCAAGCCCGCGATCCTGCTCCTCGACCTCGCCCTGTCTCGGCTCGGCGGGGTCGGGGTCGTGCCCGCCCTCCAGCGCCTGAGTCCCAGAACCAGGATCATTCTGTTCAGCGGCACCCCCCGGGAGGGGGAAGGGATCGCCGCGCTCAAAGCGGGCGCCAAGGGATACTGCGAGAAGGCGATCGACCCTGTCCTGCTGGGGAAGGCCGTGGAGACCGTCCAAAAAGGTGAGATCTGGGTCGGGCGCAGCCTCATCCCCTACCTCCTCGAGGAGCTGGCCTCCCTCACCTTGCGCCCGCTCCGGAACGCCCCCACCAGGTCGGACCTCCGCCTGGAGCGCCTGACCCCACGCGAGCTCGAGGTCGCCTTCATGATCGGCGAGGGCGCCAGCAACAAGGAGATCGCCGACCGGCTCGGCATCACCCAGCGAACCGTCAAGGCCCATCTCACGTCCATCTTCCGCAAGCTGGACCTCTCGGATCGGGTCCGGCTGGCCCTGTTTGTATCGAAGCACTCCGTGGTGGCCTGGTAGCCCCGCGGAGACGTGGCCTGTGATCTCACTGGACCAAGGTCCAATTGCATTCGAGGACGGACGCGACTTATAGAGGGGTACGGCATCGCCCTCCTAGGGGGAGGCCGCGTCACTCCCTGGTGCGGAACATCGCGGGCGAGGCTTGCGCGTCCGGCTCATACCCCATGGCACCGATCACCGTGGTCATTGCCGACCGTAGGAAGGCTGGCCGGGCCGCGTGTCGGCGCCTCCTCCGGCTCGAGAAGGGCATTCGGGTGGCGGGCGGCGCGCGAAGCCGGCAAGGAGCCCTGGCGGCCGCCGCCAGGCTCAAGCCGCGGATCCTCCTCCTCGCTTTGACCCTGACGCCCCGCGACGGCGTCGCGGTGCTGCCGGCCCTTCGCCGGAAGAGCCCCCGGAGCAGGGTGATCCTGCTCACCCGCCGCGCCTCGGAGGCCCGGATCCTCGACGCGCTCTCCCCCGGCGTCTGGGGCTACCTCGACGCGAGGGCGCTCGAGACCTTCCTGGCCAAGGCCGTCAGGAAGGTGGACGCGGGCGAGGCGTGGGTCCCGCGGAAGATGGTCGCCAGGGTCGTGGACCGCCTCGCCCGGTTCGCCGCCGGGGGTCGGGTATCGTACCAAAGTCCAATGAACGGATTTTCTAACCCTTTGATTTTCTTGACCTAGTGTTTGGCTTTTAAACCACTTTGAGCGTTATTTCCCCTTGACAAAAACCTAGTTTTTGGACTACCGTAGTTGCCCGTTTTCCCGGTGACGAGGCAGCTCCTATTCCTGGAGCAAGGGGGACGGGCGCGTTTTCACTGCTGATGATGGGAGGAGTCACGTGATGCCACGGTTCCAAGTTGTAGCTGTTGCCCTCCCTGGCATGCTCAACCCAGCGACCGCGATCGCTGCCAGTCGAGCCGGTGGACTGGGAGTCCTGGACCTGGAATACACCAGGGACAAGAATGGGGCGGTCGACGCGCTGAGGACGCTCCGCAGGTATGCGAAAGGCGAGGTTGGGATAAAGCTCGATAGCGCCGACGGCGAGTTCTTCGACCAGGTGATAACCGATCTGCCCGAGGACCTTCGCGCGGTTATCCTCACCTTCGGCGATGTTGGGGAGCTGCGGAGACAGGTCCAAGCCCTCCGGCACCGAAGGCTCACGGTGTTGTTAGAAAGCACCTCGCGGGACCAGGCCGAGGTCGGTCAGTCGCTGGGCGTGGACGGCATCATCGCCAAGGGACATGAGGCAGGAGGACGGATCGGGGAGGAGACCACCTTCATTCTGCTGCAGAGGCTGGTCAAGCATATCTCCTTGCCGGTCTTCGCCCATGGTGGTGTGGGGGTGCATACGGCCGCGGCTTGCCACGCCGCGGGCGCGGCAGGCGTGGTCCTCGACTGGCAATTCGCGCTGACGAAGGAATCTCCCCTGCCAGAAGCAGTCAAAGCCAGGATTGCTCTCATGGACGGCAGCGAGACTGTCTGTGTGGGGAGTCCCTTAGGAGAAAGCTATCGAATTTATGCTCGACCGGGCCTGCCAGTGGTGGCCAGATTGCAGCAGGCAGAGAGAGAGCTGGCAGAAGATGCGGGGCTCGAGCAGAGCGAGGCGCGAGCCCGCTGGCGGGAGAGGGTGCGCCAGGACGTTGGGTGCGACTCCGTCGATCAGCACCTCTTGCTGATGAGCCAGGATGCCGCGTTTGCCGAGTCGCTGGCCAAGAAATTTGTGACCACCGGAGGTATCGTCCAAGAAATTCTCCGGGCGACGGATTCTCACTGCCAGGCGGCCCGCAGGTCGCGCCCCCTGGACGAGGGTTCCCCCCTGGCCCGGTCCCACGGAACCCGATACCCGATCGTCCAGGGGGCCATGACCCGCGTGAGCGATAAGGCCGAGTTCGCCCTGGCCGTCGCCGATGGGGGCGCCTTGCCCTTCCTCGCGCTCGCCCTCATGCGAAAATCGGACGTGGAGCTTCTCCTGGCGGAGACCAAGGCGCTCCTCGGGGACAAGCCCTGGGGCGTCGGCATTCTAGGCTTTGTCCCCCTGGAGCTGCGTCAGGAACAGATGGAAGCGATTCGAGCGTACCGCCCTCCGTTTGCCTTGATCGCAGGAGGGCGTCCGGACCAGGCTCGATCCCTCGAGAAGGATGGTATCGCGACCTATCTGCACGTCCCGTCGCCCAGGCTCCTGGAGATGTTCCTCCAGGACGGGGCGACACGGTTCGTCTTCGAAGGCCGGGAATGCGGCGGCCACGTGGGGCCCCGCACCAGCTTTGTGCTGTGGGAGCAGATGATCGAAGAGATATTGAGATTTCTCCCCTCGAAACAGGCCAAACCGTCTGCCGAGTACCACGTGGTCTTCGCCGGAGGCATCCACGACGCGCTGTCAGCCGCCATGGTCTCGCTCCTGGCCGCGCCCCTGGCGGAGCTGGGCGTGCGCATCGGGGTCTCGATGGGCACCGGCTATATCTTCACCCGCGAGGCGGTGTCCACGGGCGCCATCGTCCCGGGATTCCAGGAAGAAGCGCTGGAGTCCCATGAGACGATCTTATTTGAAACCGGCCCTGGGCATGCCATACGCTGTGTGAATACCCTATACAAAGAGGCGTTCGACGCGGAAAAACAGCGGCTGTATGCGGAGGGCAAGCCTTTTGAAGAAGTCCGGGCCACTTTGGAGCTCATGAATTTGGGCCGCCTGCGCATCGCCTCGAAAGGCGTCGCCCAAAACCCCGAATAC
>CAYLZQ010000232.1:0-4213 GCA_964388045.1 uncultured Elusimicrobia bacterium
TATCGGTCAGCGGTTCTAAGCCATCGAATTTTGGACGTGAGCGGGATCGAACCGCAGGACCGGCGCCTGCTCCGCAGAACGACGACGCGCCGGCCCTTTCCTTTATATCGGTCAGCGGTTCTAAGCCATCGAATTTTGGACGTGAGCGGGATCGAACCGCTGACCTCCTCGTTGCGAACGAGGCGCTCTCCCAGCTGAGCTACACGCCCGTGGTGCCTATTTTACCATTTTTCAGGCGGGAGTCAGCGGCCCTCCCGCCTGAGGCGCTCCTTGATCGCCCTCAGGCCCCTCTTGAAGGAGCGCTTGGCCTTCTGGTGCTCCTCATGAGTCGTTGAGAAGACGTGCCCCCCGGTGTTGTCCGCCACGAAGTAGAGGGCCTCGGTCCGGGCGGGGCTCAGGGCCGCCCGGAAGGAGTCCAGGCCGGGGCTGCAGATGGGGCCCGGGGGAAGGCCATAGTGGAGGTAGGTGTTGTAGGGCGAGGGGGTCTTCAAGTCCTCCGTGGTCAAACCCTGCTTCCAGCGCCCCAGGGCGTACTGGACCGTGGGGTCAGCCTCAAGGCGCATGCGCAGGCGCAGGCGGTTGAGGTAGACCGCGGCGATGAGAGGCTTCTCCCGGGCGAGCACCGCCTCCCTCTCGACCAGGGAGGCCAGGGTGACGAGCTGATGGAGGGTGAGCTTCGGCTTGGGGCCGGAGGCCTCATGCTCCGCCTTGATCCTGCGCTCGAATTCCTGGACCATCCTCTGGATGACCTTCTCCGCCCCGGCCTGGGGCTCGAGGTAGTAGGTGGTGGGGAAAAGATAGCCCTCCAGGCGTTTGGCCCGGACCTGCCTGAGGAATTCAGCGCCCCGGCACACCCCGCCGACCTCGAGCCTCTCCGCGATCTGGCGGGCAGAGAAGCCCTCGGGGATCGGGACCTTGACGCCGCTCATGGAGCCCTCCGAAAGCAGGCGCAGGATCTGGAGGGTCCCCATAGGGCGCCTGAGCTGGTAGGTCCCAGGCTTGATCCTGCGGTCGGCCCCGGTCCACTTCGCCGCGGCCCGAAAGAGGCTGGCGAAAGGGATCACCCCTTTCTCCTTGAGCAGGGCCGCTGTCTCCGCGGCCGTCGCGCCGGCAGGGATGGAGACTTCCAGCCTCTCAACCCCACGGCCCTTGCGACTTACGCCGACAACCCAATAACCTGCCAGGACCAGGACCGCCAGGAGAAGGCTCGCGCGGGCCAGCCTCACGAGGGGCTCATCCGGCAGCCCGGCGCAGGGCCGCTCGGACCCTGGCCAGGAGCACCTCGGGGCTGAAGGGCTTGACGATGAAGTCGTCCACCCCGAAATGCAGGGCCTCGAGCTCCTCATCAGCCGCCTGCTTGACGGTGAGCATCAGGACCGGGATGCGCCGCAGCTTCTCCTCGGCGCGCAGGGCCTGGCAGAAGCCCTCCCCGTCGAGCCCGGGCATCATCCAATCCACCAGGACCAGATCGGGCTCAAACTCCCGGAGGGCCGAGAGGCCCTCCTGCCCGTCCCGGGCGGATCTGACCTCCATGCCCGCCGAGCCCAAGATATCCCTGACGATGAGCCGGTAATCCTCTTCGTCGTCTACGACCAAGACCTTCTTTGGCATCAAACCTCCTAGGCGACCCTTAAAGTAAAAACTAACCTCGTCCCCTGGCCTGGGGCGGACCTGGCCTCCACCCTGCCGCCGTGCTGCTCGACGATCGACTTGACGATATAAAGCCCAAGCCCGGTGCCCTTGGCCCCCTCCCCCTGAGCGTTGCTCCCCTGCGAGAAGACCTTGAAGAGCCGGTCCCGGTCCTCAGGATCGATCCCCCGCCCCGTGTCGCTCACAGCCACCTCGACCCAGCGCCGGCCTCCCTCGCGGTACTGCTCGCCCGCGAGCTGGATGCGCCCTCCGCGCGGGGTGAACTTGAGGCTGTTGGAAATGAGGTTGATCAGGACCTGCCTGAGGCGGCCGCGGTCCCCCAGCACGGGGGGAAGGCCCCCCAGGCTCTGGGTGAGGGAGACTCCATGCAGCTTGCACTTGGCCTCGAAGAAACGGCAAACCTCGAGCGCCACCTCCTCAAGATGCGTGGGAAGGAGAACGCATTCCAGGACCCCCTTCTCCATCTTGGCCACGTCCAGGAGATCGCCGATAAACCCTCCCAGGCGGCTCACGTTGGCCTGGATGCGCCCGAGGTATTCCCGGCACTGGGCGATCTCCCCCTCCCCGGCCCCCTCCTTGAGCTTGCCCGCGATCAGATGAAGGAAGCTTTCGATGGCGCCCAGGGGCGAGCGCAGCTCGTGGGTGACGGAGGAGACGAAAGTCTTCTTGGCCTCCGCAAGCTCCTCAAGCCTCCCTGACATCTGATTGAAGACCCTGACCAGGGCTCCGATCTCGTCCCGGGAATTCCAGGCCAGCCTTCCCCCGAGCTTTCCGGCCCCGATCTCCATGGCCAGGGCCACCAGGGAGTGCAGGGGAGCCGTCAGGCTTCGGGCAAGCCAGAGGGAAAAGGCGACTCCCAGGAGAAGGGTCAAAAGCGAGACGCCCAGGAGGATCTTCCCCAGGCGCCGACGCTGGCGCCCAAGGTCCTGGTAGAGCGCGGAGCGGTTTATCCCAAGCTCGAGTCTCGCCCTCCGGGAGGGATCAGCCGGGTCCACGGCCTCCAGGACGCGCACCTCGCCAGCGTCCCTCTCCGGGGCTCGGCCCAGGGCGATCGCGCGGCTGCGCCCCCGGGCCTCCCAGAGGACCCTGGCGTAGGCCAGGACAGGGTACTGGGCCAGGAAGGACTTAAGGGCGCTCACAAGCTGCAGGCTGTCCTTCTGGAGGAGGGCTTCCTCGGCGCTCTGGCGCAGGGAGCTTTCGATCACCGCCAGGCGCGCCTGGGCGTCTTTCCTGGCGAAGGAATCCGAGACCGCCAGGACCCCGGCGCCGAGGAGGCCCGTGGAAACAAGCAGGAGCAGGCCGACGGAAAGGCTGAGCTTGGTCCGGATCGTCATTTCTTCCGGCCAGCCCGCAGGAGCTCGGCGCCTACCCGCTCCAGGCCGCGCCTGGCCCGGGCGTTGGAGGGATCCGACTCCAGGATCCTGCTAAAAAGTCCAGCCGCCTCCCTAAGCCTGCCCTGGGCGTAGAGCTCGACCGCGGACTCATAGAGGCCGTCTAGCCGCTCTTGAGACTCCACGCCCGCCTTCTCGATGAGAGAGCCGAGGGCTTCCAGGTAGGAGGCCAGCTTCTTTCGGGTCCCCGGGTCGCGCTCGTAGCGAAAAGCGGACCTCAAGGGCTGGAGGGCCTCCGGATATTTCCCCTGCGCGTAGTAGGCTGCCCCCATGCGTTGAAAGGCCAGGGAGTTCTCTGGATCCAGGCCGATCACCCTGACGGCCAACCCCTCCACTTTATCATATTGCCGCTCCCTAAAGGCGGCCTCCAGCAGGGCCAGGCTCCTTCGAAGGAGCCTCGCGGCGGCCCTAGGCTTGAGCGAAAGGCCGCCTCCTCTTTGGATCGCCTCCCTGAGGGCTTCAAGCCTGGGATCCTCGGGCCTGAAATCCCGGGCGCACTCGATCGTGCGCAGGGCCTCCCGGTCCCTGCCGTCCAGGAAATCAGCTAGCCCGCGATGGAGCACGGCCTGGGAGACCTCATGGGCCGAGCCCTTGAGCTCGGGATAGAGGCCGGCCACGATCCGCAGGCGCGCCAGGCGCTGGCGCAAAGGTTCCCTGGGAGCCAGGGCCAGGGCCCGCTCGAGCTTCTCGATCGCCTCCCAAAACCGTCCAGCCTCCGTCTCCCTGCGCGCCTCCTGGAGCAAGGCCTGCGCGCCCGGGCGATCGGCGAGGCCATTTCCCTGGGCAGCCCAAAGGGACGACGCGGCCCAGGCGATCAGGCAGGCTCCCCGCAGAGCGAGGCAGACCGGGCGACCAAGGAATCCGGGAATGCTGCCCATGTCATGATACTGTAGCGCCCCGGGCGCAGGAAGTCCTCAATTTTATGCGCACCCTGCGCGAACTTAATTTCGCAAAAACTTCGCGCGCTAACGGGGCGAGGGCATGGAAGAGGGAGGGGCGAGGCGGTAGCCCACCCCGTGGACAGTCTCAATGAAGCGGCCGCACTGGGCGAGCTTGCGGCGCAGGGTCTCGATGTGCTTATCCAGGGTCCGGGTCTCCACCTGGGCCGGGTAGTTCCAGACCGCCTCCAGGAGCTCCTGAGGGCCTCGCAGGGGATCTATCCGGAGATCCGG
>CAYLZQ010000233.1:0-4204 GCA_964388045.1 uncultured Elusimicrobia bacterium
GAGCTCGCCCGGGTCGGCCGCCTCCTCGGCCAGGTCCAGATGGGCCTTGAGGTCCTCCAGGGACTTCTCGGCCTTCTCCCAGAGGCCCAGGAGCTTCTTCAAGTCGTTGAGCTCCTTGGACTTTTTCCTGGCGCCGGAGGGGTCCGACCAGAAGGAGGGGCTGGCCGTCTCGGCCTCCCGGGCCTGGATGTCCTTCCTGAGCTTCGGGATGTCCAGGAGCTTGCCGACGCGGCCCAGGAAGGAGGAGAGCTCCGAGATCTTTTCGGCGGCTTCCGCGAACATGGGAGTCCCTCTTATTTTAAGATTTTTCAAGCCCCGAGGGGAAATCAGGATGAGGAGCCAAAGAGGGTCATGGTCTGCACGTGCAGTCTGACCGTATCCATGAGGTTTTTGGCATAACCGCCGCCCAGGGTCACCGCCACGGGGATCTTGCGCTTCACGCACTCTTGGTAGACAAGCCGATCGCGCTCCCTGAGGCCTTGGGCCGTGAGCCTCAGTCCTCCCAGAAGGTCGCGCTCATAGCAGTCCACCCCAGCCTGGTAGATCACCAGCTCAGGCCCGTGCGCGAAGACCCTGGGCAGCTTCTCCCTGAGGAGCCGCAGGTACTCCTTGTCCCCGGTCCCTTGGGCCAGCCCGACGTCCAGGGAGCCGGGAGGCTTGAGCTCCGGGTAGATGTCCTGCTGGTGCATGGAGAAGGTGAAGACCTCCGGGTCGCCTGAAAAGATCGCGGCCGTGCCGTTGCCGTGGTGGACGTCCAGGTCGATCACCGCGGCCCGCCTGATTTTGCCCTCGGAGCGCATCCTGAGGATCCCGGCGGCTATGTCGTTTAAGACGCAGAATCCCTCCCCGTGGCCTGCGAAGGCATGGTGGGAGCCTCCCCCTATGTGGAGCCCCACCTTTTTCTCCAGGGCCTCCCGGCAGGCCAGGATCGTGCCTGAGAGGGCGAGCCTGTGCGCCAGGGAGACCTCGGGGGTGAAGGGAAGCTCCATGAGAGCCTCCTCCTCAAGGCTCATCCGGCCGCTCTCGACCTTTTCCACCCAGGCCGGGGCGTGGGCCAGCAGGAGGTCCTCCCGGGAGGGAGGCCGGGGCTCGAGGAACTCCCCCTTCCCGCGGAGCTGCTCGGCCACGAGCCCGAACTTCCTGGTCGCAAAGACGTGGTCGCCGATGTCCACGACGTAGCTCGGGGAGTAGACGAAGCGCGGCGGCATCAGGTTTTCCCGGAGCGAAGGATTTTCGCGCCGGCGATCGCCAGGCTTGCCAAAAGGCAGAGCAGCCCAAGCCAGTCCCCGTGCCGGGCGTAGAAGGAGCGCCTCGGGAACGGGTCCTCGAGGGGGAGTTGGGCGTCCAGCCGCCCGCGCTCGCCCAGGCCCAGGCTGGCCGTCACCACGCCCCAGGGATCGATCACGCCGGAGATGCCAGTGTTCCCGGAGCGGATGACGGCCACGCGGTTCTCGATCGCCCGAAAGACGTTGGTCTGGAAATGCTGGAAGGGGCCCCAGGTGTCCTTGTACCAGCCGTCGTTGGTCACGTTGACCAGGAGCCTGGCCCCGCGGCCGGCGTCCGCCCTGGCCCAGCGGGGGAAGACCGCCTCGTAGCAGATGCCGGCGGCCGTCGGACCCAGGGGGGTCTGCCAGAGGGGCTGGAGGGGCTCTCCGGCCGCCAGGCCGCCGAGCTGGTTCAAGATCCCGATGAACCTGCGCAGGAACCGGAGGGGGACGTACTCCCCGAAGGGGACCAGTTCCCGCTTATGGTAGGAGCCGCGGACGCGCCCCTCCGGGCCGACCAGGAAGACCGAGTTGTGAGGGCCCTTGGGCCCGCGCGAGACGGCTCCCAGGACCTGGAAGGCTCCCAGGCGCCGGCTCCACTCCGCGGCCTCGGGGATGTCCCTTCCCTCCTCCACCCAGCGCGGCAGGGCGGCCTCGGGCCAGACCACGAGGTGCGGGCTCTCGGGCCTGGGAAGGGAGAGGAGCTCGGCAAAGCCCCTCCGTATCTCCTCCTCAAAGCCCTCGTCCCACTTGCGGTACTGTTCGATGTTTGGCTGGAGGATCTCGATGCGGGCCCAGGGGGCGCTCGCGGCGCGCAGGGTCAGCAGGCCAAAGCCCCAGGCCCAGGCGAGGGCCAGAAGGGCCAGCAGGACGGCCGGGTTGGCGGGATTGGGCCTGGCTCCGCGGTCCAGGTCCTCCCAGGCCTGGGAGAGGGAGGCGTTGGCGGCCACGATCAGGAAGCCCAGGCCGTGGGGCCCCAGGAGAGAGCCCGCCTGGAGGAGGCTCAGGTGCCTGTACTGGGTGTAGGCCAGGAGATCCGCGCCGAGTCTGGGTGTCCAGCGCTCCCAGACCACACTCAAGGCGGTCCAGGCCATGGCCCAGGCCCAGGGGCGCCAGGGTCTGGGGAGGGTCCCGGTGGACCAGGCCCCGAAAGCCCCGGCCAGGCCCCAGGCCAGCCCCAAAAAGAGGGCGAGGCAGGACCAGGCTAGCAGGGCGACTGGGACCCCGATGCCTGCGAAGCGGCAGGTGGGGTAGATCCAGTAGAGCGCCAGGCCGTGAAAGGCCAAGCCTGCGGCCCAGCCGGTCCCAAAGGCCCTGCCGGGCGCGGACCCTGACCACAGCCCGAGCAGGGGGGCCAGGGAAAACCAGGCCAGAAGGCAGAGCCCAGGGCGGGGGAGGCAGAGGGCCGTAAGAAGGCCGGAGAGAACGGCAACGGAAAAAGGCTTAACGGAGACGTCAAAGGCGCGCGGCCCAGCCGCAGGCCGGGCCGCGCTCAGCCATGACATTTCTTGTACTTCTTTCCCGAGCCGCAATAGCAGGGGTCGTTGCGGCCGAGCTTGCGCACCTCGGTCGGGACGGGGGCCGCGGTCTTCTTCAGGAAGGAGCCCTTGCCGTCTGCGCTTGGCTTGGGCAGGGCCTCCTCCTGGACGATCCTGGGGGGAGGGGGAGGCTGGCGCGGAGCCTGGACCCTGAAGACGTACTCCACGCTCTGCTCGCGGATGCGCGAGAGCATGGCCTCGAAGAGGATGAAGGACTCCTTCTGGTACTCGACCTTGGGGTCCTTCTGGCCGTAGGCCCTCAGGCCGATCGACTTCTTCAAGTGGTCGAGGTCGTAGAGGTGGTTCTTCCAGGCCCGGTCGATCATTTGGAGGAGGATCATCTTCTCGATCTCGCGGAAGTCCCAGCCCTCGAAGTCCTTCTCCCTGCGGGAGTAGAGTTTCTTGATCTCGGCTAAGAGCCCCGAGCGCAGGGCCTCGCGGTCGAGCCTCAGGACCTCCTCCGGGGTCGGGCCCCAGTGCAGGCCGAAGATCCTCTCCAGGGTGACCCTCAGCCCCGGAAGGTCCCAGGTCTCGGGGTGGGAGTCGGGGGGGGCCGAGGAGGCGAGCTTGTCCTCGAGGTCCTCCTCGATCATCATCTGGACCTGGTGGGAGACCGACTCGCCGTCTAGGATCTCGTTGCGCAGCTTGTAGATGACCTCGCGCTGCTTGTTCATCACGTTGTCGTAGTCCAGAAGCTGCTTGCGGATGTCGAAGTTGTGGGTCTCGACGCGCCTCTGGGCCGCCCCGATCTGGCGGGTGACGAGGGGGGACTCGATCACCTCCCCCTCGGTCATGCCCAGCCTCTCCATGATCCCCTGGAGGCGGTCCGAGCCGAAGAGGCGCATGAGCTCGTCGTCCAAGGCCAGGTAGAAGCGGGAGCTCCCGGGATCTCCCTGGCGTCCGCAGCGGCCGCGGAGCTGGTTGTCGATCCTGCGGGCCTCGTGCCTCTCGGTCCCTAGGACGTGGAGCCCTCCCACCCCCACCACCTGCTGGTACTCCTCCTGGTCCTGGGGGTTGCCGCCCAGGAGGATGTCCGTGCCGCGGCCGGCCATGTTGGTGGCGATGGTGACCGCCCCCTTCCTGCCGGCCTGGGCGATGATCTGGGCCTCCATCTCGTGGTACTTGGCGTTCAAGACCTGGTGGGGGATGCCGATTGAGCGCAGCATGGCGGAGAGCTTCTCCGACTTCTCGATCGAGCGCGTCCCCACCAGGACCGGACGCCCCTTCTTCCAGAGGTCCTTGATCTCCTCCACGATCGCGTGGTACTTCTCCCGCTCGGTCCGGTAGATGAGGTCCGGGTGGTCGGCGCGGATCATGCTCTTGTGGGTCGGTATCTCGACGACGTCGAGCTTGTAGATCTCCCAGAACTCGTCCGCCTCGGTCATGGCCGTGCCGGTCATG
>CAYLZQ010000234.1:0-4190 GCA_964388045.1 uncultured Elusimicrobia bacterium
TAGGCCATGCCCTCAACAAGGTCTTGAAGGACATAGTGGTCAAGTCCCGCTCCCTGATGGGCTTTGCGACCCCCTACGTTCCGGGCTGGGACTGCCACGGGCTTCCCATCGAGTCCGCCCTCTTGAAGGAGCTCAAGATGGGCAAGAGGGAGGTCAAGGACGTCCCCGCCTTCCGGGCCCAGGCCGAGGCCTTCGCCGAGCGCTTCATCAAGGTCCAGAGGGCGGAGTTTGAGCGCCTGGGGGCCCTGGGGGACTGGGAGAGGCCCTACAAGACCATGTCCAGGGACTACGAGGCGAGTATCCTCGGCGCCTTCCGCCTCCTCCTCAAGAACGGCTACATCTACCGGGGGCTCAAGTCAGTCTACTGGTGCATCCACTGCGAGACCGCCCTGGCCGAGGCCGAGGTGGAGTACAAGACCAAGACCTCGCCCTCGATCCACGCCGCCTTCCCGGTCTCCTCCTCCATCCCAGAGCTCAAGGGCTCCGAGGTCCTCATCTGGACCACCACCCCCTGGACCCTTCCCGCCAACATGGCCGTGGCTTTCCATCCCGGCCTGGAGTATGTCCTGGCCGAGGTGCGCCACCCCGCCTGGGACAGGCCCAGGCGCCTGCTCTTGGCCAAGGCGAGGCTGGAGCCTGTCCTCTCCGAGCTCAAGGCCTCAGGGCATTCCATCCTGGGTTCCTGGCAGGGCAAGGACCTCGCCAGCCTGGCTGACGAGGACAGCTCCAGGGGGAAGTTTTCCTATCAATGCCCCTTCGGGGGCCGAGAGGGGATCGGAGTCCTGGCCCGCTACGTCAGCTCCGAGGACGGGACTGGAGTGGTCCACACGGCCCCAGGACATGGGACTGACGACTTCCACACCGGCCAGGAGTACGGCCTCAAGGTCCTCTGCCCTGTGGACGAGGCCGGGCGCTTCACGGAGGAGGCCCCCGAGTTCGTCGGAAAGCAGGTCTTCTCCGAGGGAAACCCCGCTGTCCTCGAGGCCCTGAGGGCGAGAGGGCTGCTCCTCGCGGAGGGAACCATCGAGCACAGCTATCCCCACTGCTGGAGGTGCAAGAACCCCATCATCTTCCGCGCGACAGAGCAGTGGTTCCTCAACGTCGGCCATGAGGGCCTGCGCCGCAGGCTCCTGGAGGCGATCTCAGGGGTCCGGTGGATCCCTCCGGAGGGCAGGACCAGGATCGCGAGCATGGTGGAGGTGAGGCCGGACTGGTGCCTCTCGCGCCAGAGGGTCTGGGGGACCCCCATCCCGATCCTCTTTTGCGCCTCCTGCCATGCCTTTCTCACCGACGACAAGGTCCTTGCGGCCCTGGAGGAGAAGGTCCGGAAAGACGGGGACGGGTTTTGGTTCGAGGCCTGGGCGGAGCCTGTCTCCCCCCGGGAATGGAGCTTTCTGCCCCAGGGCCTCAAATGCCCGAAATGCGGAGGCGTGAGGTTCCGAAGGGAGGCGGACATCCTGGACGTCTGGGTGGACTCAGGGGCTTCCTGGACCGCCGTCCTTGAGGCCCAGGGCCTATCCCCCTGCGATCTTTATCTGGAGGGCTCCGACCAGCACAGAGGCTGGTTCCAGAGCTCCCTGGTGCTTTCGGTGGCCCTGGCAGGCAGGGCCCCCTACAAGGCGGTTTTGACCCACGGCTTCGTCCTGGACGAGCAGGGGCGGGCCATGCATAAGTCAGCCGGGAACGTGGTCAGCCCCCAGGAGGTGATCCGAAAAAGGGGGGCCGACGTCCTGAGGCTCTGGGTCGCGCTCTCGGACTATTCGGACGACGTGAGGATCTCGGACAAGCTCCTGGAGGGCCCCTCGGACTCCTACCGCAGGTTCCGGAACACCCTCCGCTATCTCCTGGGAAACACCGCTGACTTCGATCCAGCCAGGGACCGGGTGGATTTCAAGGACCTGCCGGAGCTTGAGCGCTTCATGCTTCATCGCCTGGCCCTGCTCCAGAGGCAGGTCCTGGCTGACTACGAGGCCTTTCGCTTGCGCTCCGCGGTCCGCTCCCTGGTGGACTTTTGCGCCTTCGACCTTTCTTCCTTCTACCTGGACGTCTTGAAGGACAGGCTCTACACATTCCCCGGAAACGACCCCTCCCGCAGGGCGGCCCAGAGCGTGATGGCTGAGAGCTTGGAGCGCCTGCTTCTGTTGGCCTGCCCGGTCCTCTCATTCACCTGCGAGGAGGCCTGGGGCTTCTGGCGCCAAAAGCGCGGCCTTCCCGAGAGCGTGTTCCTGGCTGAGCTTCCAGCCCCAGGCCCATGGGAGGATGAGGCCCTGGCCAAGCGCTGGGAGGATATCCTCAAGGCGCGCGAGAGGGTCCAGAAGGCCCTGGAGGAGGCCAGAGCCGCCAGGACCATCGGGAGCTCCCTTGCGGCCAAGGTGATCCTCAAGGGCTCCCTTCCCGAGGGAGTCCTCAACTGGCCAGAGATCCTGATCGTGTCCCAGGTGGAGAGACTGGGGGGGGAGGGGGAGCTTTCCGTGGAGGTCAGGCCCGCCGACGGCTCGAAGTGCGGCCGCTGCTGGAGGTTCCAGACGGACGTGGGCCTTTCCTCCGAGCACCCGGAGCTCTGCGGCCGCTGCCTCAGGCACCTGGAGAAGTGAGGCTGTGCCGGCAAAAGGCTTTGCAGGGTTTTGGCCTGCTGTCCTGGTCCTTGGGATCTTTCTCGCTGACAGGCTGACCAAGCTCTGGGCCATTCGGTCCCTCAAGCCCCGCTACAGCCTTCCGGTCCTTCCCTTCTTTCACCTCACCTACGTGGAGAACACTGGCGCAGCCTTCGGGATCGGCTTTGACAGGAACGGCTTCTTCATCGCCTTCTCCCTGTTTCTTCTGGCCGTGCTCTTCTTCCTGAGGGGCTGGTCCAGGAGGAATAGGTGGCTGGAGCTCGGGCTTTTGCTCGTGGCCGGGGGGGCCCTGGGGAACCTCTATGACAGGATCTTCTACGGCTACGTGGTTGACTTCCTGGACTTCAGGGTCTGGCCTGTCTTCAACCTGGCCGACTCCTGCGTGACCGTGGGGGCCTGCTGCCTGGCTTGGGGGATGAGGAGAGAAGAAAGCCGCTAAAACCCAAGCGGGCTCTTACTTGTTGACCTCTTTGCTCATCCACCAGCCCAGGCCAAGGCCTGCGACCGCGGCGATGGCCAGCCCGATGGGCCCGCCGAAGATGAAGCCGATGAGGCCTGCCCAGATCCCCACCTTGGCCCCTGTGATGGGGTCTCGCCAGGCATTTGCGTCCTCCTTGGGCGCAGGAGCAGGGTTGGGCGGGCCGACAGTGAGGTCGCCCCTTCCTCCCCCCCGCGCTGCTGCAATCGCGTTTTCTGCGGCCGCGATTTTTTTGCTCAGCCAGTTCTTGCAGGCCTCCTGAAGCGGCTGGGTGGGAGTGAGCCCAACGGAGATGGCCTTGGCAGCCTCCAGGTCCGGAAGATCTACGGCTATGTTGAGAGCCTTGGCTTGCTGCCTCAACTCTTCGATGGCCTTGATCCTTTTTTCCACGTCGGTGTAGGAGGCCTTGGGCATGTTCGGGCAGTAGTAGCCGAGAAGCTGGTCCTGACCAAGCCTCTTGTTTCCTAGAAACTGCGCCAGCTTGAGCAATTCCGGATTCTTCCCAAGCTCCGCCAGCACGGTTGCATCCAGCTTGACCGGGAAGTCTGCCAGCTTGGCCAGGTCCGGCACAAATTTCAGGAGCTCCTCTATCTTCAGGACGGCCTTCTCGCGCCAGGGGTTGACGAACTCCGCCTTCTTTTTCTCGTCCTTTTCTCCGGCCACCTCGTGGATGAGGGCCTCCGTGGGCTTTCCGGCCGCGGTGACGAAGTGCTCGATGACAGCAGCCTCCACAGGGTCCTTCAAGAGGCTCTCGATGGCCTTGGTCAGCTTGCTCTTTCGCTCCTCCTCAGCCCTTTGCTTCGCCAGCTCCTGGTCGAGTTCAGAGATGACGGCCTTGATCGCCTCAAGATGCTTGTTGACGTCTATGATCATGCCCCATGCCACATTCAGCCAGGGGAACCTGAAGTTAGCCTTGATGCTGTTCTTGCCCTTTTCGATCTCCTCCGCGAACTTCTTGGTGAGATTCTCCTTGATCGTAGGATTCTTGAGAGCGGCGAGCTTCGATTGAAAATCCTCCTTGGCCTTCATGACCTCCCTCCAGGAGGCCACGTAGTCCTTTAGGGCCTTGGCATCCCCGGTCGAAAGCGAGGTCTCGT
>CAYLZQ010000235.1:0-4186 GCA_964388045.1 uncultured Elusimicrobia bacterium
ACCCTCATGACCCTGCTCTCCCTGATCGGCTCACTGGGCATCAAGGAGAGGGTCAAGGAGTACTTCTTCTGGTTTCTCCTCCTCGAGGTGGGGATGATCGGGGTCTTCGAGGCCCTGGACTTCGTCCTCTTCTACGTCTTCTGGGAGCTGACCCTGGTGCCGATGTACTTCCTCATCGGGATCTGGGGAGGGCCCCAGAAGGAGTACGCGGCGATCAAGTTTTTTCTCTACACCCTCTTCGGGTCCGTCTTCATGCTGCTGGCGATCCTGGCCGTCTATTTCAACTCCTCCCCGCACACCTTCGACATGATGGCCCTGATGAACGCCCACGGAGCCTGGAGCCCGCGCTTCCAGATCCTGGTTTTCATCGGCTTCTACCTCGCCTTCGCCATCAAGGTCCCTGCCTTCCCCTTCCACACCTGGCTGCCCCTGGCCCACGTGGAGGCCCCGACCGCTGTGAGCGTGGTCCTGGCCGCGATCCTGCTCAAGATGGGGGTCTACGGCATCATGCGGGTCTCCTACTCCATGCTCCCCCTGGGCTTTGCGTGGTTTTTGCCCATCCTCGTCGTGATAGCGGTCGTGAACATCGTCTACGGCGCCCTCTGCGCCATGGCCCAGGCCGACATGAAAAAGATGGTGGCCTACTCCTCGATCAACCACATGGGCTACTCCCTTTTGGCGATCGCGGGACTGACCGCCACTGGATTTTCCGGGGCGGTCCTGGAGATGGTCAACCACGGGATCATCACCGGGGCCCTCTTCCTCTTGGTGGGGGTGATCTACGACCGGGCCCACACCCGAGACCTCTCGGCCTTCGGAGGCCTGGCCACGCGCCTGCCGGTCTACGCGGGGATGATGTCTTTGGCCGCCTTCGCCTCCCTGGGGCTACCGGGCTTGGCCGGGTTCGTCAGCGAATTCCTCTGCTTCCTGGGGGCCTTTCCCAGGTGGAAGCTCCACACTGCCCTCTCGGTCCTCGGGATACTGACCACGGCCGCCTTCTTTTTGCGCATGATCGAGAAGGTCTTCCTGGGCCCCGCGAACGCGCGTTGGGCTGGCCTTGAGGACATGAACCTCAGGGAACTCGCCGCGACAGCGCCCCTGGCCGTGCTGATGATCGTCCTGGGGATCTGGCCCCGCTGGGCCCTGGACCTCATGAACGCGACCATGATCCACATGGCTGGGCTCTTCAAATGACCAATCTCCATTTGCTCTACCCGGAGATAGCCCTAAGCCTGCTCGCCCTCTCCCTGCTTGTCGTCGAGCTCTTCGTGGCCCCGCGCCACAACAGGCTCCTCTACCACCTGGGCTGGATGGTCTCCATGGTGGTCCTCTGCATCGTGGGATTCACGATCTCGGAAGGAGCCTCCTCCCAAGGGGTGGGGACCCTCTGGAGCGTGGACCCCATGAGCCAGTTCTTCAAGCTGCTCATCCTGGTCACCACCGTCCTCTGCCTCCTCTTGGGCCTGGAGTACAAGCCCCTGGAAGGGGGGCATGCGGGCTCTTTCGTCTGCCTCCTGCTTCTTTCAAGCGCGGGGATGATGTTTTTGGTCTCCTCCGTGGACCTCCTGATGACCTTTCTCTCCCTCGAGCTCATCTCCCTGACCTCCTTCGTCCTGACGGGCTTTGAGCGCGCCAATCCCAAGTCCAACGAGGGCGCCATCAAGTACTTCCTCTTCGGGGCATTCTCCTCGGCCGTCATGGCCTACGGGATCTCCCTCTTCTACGGGGCCACGGGCACGACCCGCCTGGTGGGCCTCAGCCACACCGGGGGGACGCTCTTCCTGCTCGGAGTCCTCTTCATCCTACTGGGATTCTGCTTCAAGGCCGCGATCGCCCCCATGCACTTTTGGGTCCCGGACGCCTACGAGGGGGCCCCCACCCCGGTCACGGCCTACCTCTCCCTGGCTCCCAAGATCGCGACCCTGGGAGCCCTTCTGAGGCTCTTCGGGATACTCGTCCCGGCCTCGGTCTTGGAGCTGACGACCCTGCTGGCCGTCCTCTCGGGCCTCACCATGACGATCGGGAACCTCACGGCCTTCTTCCAGGAGAACGTCAAGAGGCTGCTCGCCTACTCCTCGGTCGCCCAGGCCGGCTACATCCTGATCGGCATCGTTTCGGAGAGCACCCTGGGCCTGGAGGGGGTCCTCCTCTACTCCTTCGTCTACGTGGCCATGAACCTAGGGGCCTTCGCCGTGGCTCAGGTCATCGCCGACGATAGTCGGCGATCTTATAAAGGCGATCCTTACGGCCTTGAGTCGTTCAACGGCCTGGCTCAGCGCTCCCTGGGCCTGGCCCTGGCCATGACCTTCTTCCTGCTCTCCCTGGCCGGGATCCCGCCCATGGCCGGCTTCATGGGGAAGTTCTACATCTTCTCCTCGGCCATCCAGTCGGGCCATTACTTCCTGGCGGCCCTGGGCGTCTTGAACAGCGTGGCCTCGGCCTACTACTACATGCGCATCGCCTTTCACATGTTCTTCAAGCCAGCCGCGACCCTGGAGGCTCCCGCCGCCGGGCCCTACGTCACCGGGGGCCTGGCCCTGGCCGCGGCGGCCGTGCTCCTCTTCGGGTTCTACCCCGAGCCCCTGGTCGCCAGCGTCCAGGCCTCGGCGCAGTATCTGCCGTAAGGGCTGGCGGGGAAGCCTAGGCCCAATGGCGCCAGCAAAGGGGCCAAAGGTCCCATTCCCTGCCCGATAGTGAAATCGTAAAATTTCGGCCATGCAAGTCTTGGCTCTAGTCTTCCTAGCCCAGTCCGCCCTGGCTCTGACCATGACGCCTTCCCCGACTCTCCTGCTTCTCCAGGACGAGGCGGCCAAGGACCCCGCGGCCAAGCCCAAGAGCGAACAGGCCAAGGCCGAGGCCTCCGAGGCCTATACCGGAGAGGGCATGAAGGGGGTGCACATCCAGACCCTGGAGCCTGTCGAGTATCTGGACCCAAGCGGGAAAAAGCAGGAAGGCGAGGCCAAGAGGGAAGCGAGGCTTGAAAGGCAAGCCGCGGAGGTCGTCGAGGAAAAACCCCAGTCGTCCAAAAAGCCTGGGAAAGGCCCCTCCTACCACTTTGAGGGAAGCACCCCTCTCAAGGGAGTCACGATCTACACCCCCAGGGAGGACAAGACCGGGGATGAGAGGACCGAGAAGCCTGAGCCCAAGAATCTCGTCAGCCCCTGGATCACCTACGGGGCCCTGGCCATCGGCCTGGCAGCGACCATCGCAGGAATCTTCTTTCCGCCCCTTCTCTTCCTTGGCGGACTGGGTCTTGGCGTGGGCGGCCTGCTCTGGTACCTCAACAAGAAGTACAGCTCCTGAGATCCCCTGAGTCAATCAGCTCTCCCAGGAAAAGCCCGGGAGAGGGAAATTTTGTATGCTCCGGGGATGAGCCCCTCGCCTTCGGCCCTGGCAGGGCTGGCCCTCTGGTCCTGGGCCCTGGCCGCAACCCTGGGCTGGGAGCAAGAGCCGGCCTTTCCAAGGCCTGAATTCCGGGTCCTCCTCTACGACCAGGGGGCTCCCGGGACAGGCGAGGGCAAGGCCCAGACCACACAGAGGATCAAAGGCAGCGGCCAGGCCTACTCTGCCGAGTACGGCTTCAGGAACTTCAACGGGGACCAGCTTTCCATAGGCTTCCAAGTCACCAAGGCGGCCTTGGCAGCCTATGAGGCTGGCTTCGGCTACGCTCAAAAGGACTTCGACAAGCTCCGCGCCTGGCACGAGAAGGCCCGCCAGGAGGCCTACCAGCTCGCGGTAAAAACCAAGAGGACCCAGGCCCAACTTGACGCGTCCCTGGCGGGGCTCAAGAAGGAGTACGATGAGGAGCTCAGGAGCTACCTCTCCTCAAGGGGATTCAGGATACTGCCTGGAAACACCCTGGCCGTGGACATGCCCCTCCTGGTGCGCCGCAACTCAGGCCCCTTGAGGAGCGTGGCGGAGGCCTTGGACAAGTTCGCGACAGCCAAGCGATACGACTCTGAGAACCTCATCGGAGCGGCGACCTCGATGATCCAAACCGCGCTTTTCTACAGGATCCCTCCGCGGACTGAGGGGGAGAAGCAGACCGGAGGCCTCCTGCTTCCGGTCAAGGCCCTGGTCCTGGGCTGGGGAGACTGCGACACCAAGACAGGGCTTCTCGCCTCCATCCTGGCCAACTGGCCGCACATGAGGATGGTGGGGATCGCGATCCCGGGACACTACCTCA
>CAYLZQ010000236.1:0-4172 GCA_964388045.1 uncultured Elusimicrobia bacterium
GGCAGGCGCCTATTTCGTTACCATTTGCACTTTGAACCGGGAATGTCTGTTCGGAGAGATCAAGGCGCTGGGATCCGAACCCCTCTTGAACGAATGCGGTGAAATTGCCCTCGATTGCTGGAACGCCATACCGGGACATTTTCAGGGCGTGGAACTGGATGAATTCGTCGTCATGCCCAATCATGTTCACGGGATATTGATCATCCACGATCATGGTAGGGGCACGGGATGGGGTGATGATCGTAGGGGCACGGCGAATGGTGATGGTTGTCGGGGCACGGGATGTGACAATGATCGTAGGGGCACGGCATGCCGTGCCCCTACAACGGAAAAATTCGGCAAACCGGTTGCCGGTTCGTTACCGACCATCATCCGTTCGTTCAAATCCGCCGTCACCAAACGCATCCATGAACGGCGAGGCACATCCGGATGCCCTGTCTGGCATCAGAATTATTATGAACATGTTGTTCGAGACCAGGACGGATTGAACCGGATTCGCGAATATATCCTCCTCAATCCTGTCCGCTGGTTGGAAGACGAGAATAACCCCGCCAATTTGAACGCTGACCTCAATGATTCGCGTAAGGGCACGGCATGCCGTGCCCTTATTGGGAGCAAGGAGGCGGCGGGATGAAGTGGCCCGAAGTAGCTCTTGGCAAAATCTGCTCCTTCGTCAACGGCGGAACTCCAAGTCGAAAGGTCCCTCACTACTTTGAGGGAGATATCCCCTGGATTACAGGCGCTGATGTAAGTGATTTCTGTGTAACCCAACCTCGCGAATATATTACGCAAGAGGCAATTGAGAATTCTGCAACACATCTATTACCAAAAGGAACCGTGCTGCTGGTAACTCGTACCGGGGTCGGTAAAGTAGCCATAGCGCCCTATGACTTATGTATCAGCCAGGATTTGACGGGAGTACTCCCGAATACTTCGATTATTGATCCCGCATATTTGGGAAGATTTCTGTATCAGAAATCTCCGTATTTTAAGTCGCTTCAGCGAGGCGCTACCATACAGGGTATTACCAGACAGGTAGTTTCTTCTCTCACTATTCCCCTTCCCCCCCTCTCCGAGCAGCGGCGAATCGTGGAGGTTCTCGACCAGGCGGACGCCCTGCGGAAGAAACGTGCGGATGCCGACGCCAAAGCGGAGCGCATTTTGTCCGCCCTCTTTTACAAGATGTTCGGCGACCCGGCGACGAATCCGAAGGGATGGGATAGGGGCAAGCTGGGAGACGTAATCGTTGAAACACAGTATGGAACGTCAATCCGTGCGGATACCAATAGTGGAGGTATAGCGGTTCTTCGAATGAATAACATTGATTCTCTTGGCCGTGTGGATCTCCAGGACTTGAAGTATCTGACATTAGACGAGAAAGAATTCCAGAAGTATAGATTGGAACTTGGTGATATTCTATTCAACCGAACAAACAGTAGAGAACTGGTAGGGAAGACAGGATTATGGCAAGGCCAAATCGAGGCTGTTTCAGCCTCTTATCTAATCCGAGTCCGGGTTGATCGGCAGCGTGTTCTCCCTGAATACATCTGGGCATACATGAATACGCCATACATCAAGCAAGTTCTCTTTGAAAAGGCTCGACGCGCTATTGGCATGGCAAATATCAATGCCCAGGAACTTCGCGCTCTTCCAGCCCTTATTCCAGACTTCTCCGCACAACAGCTATTTGCTAAAAAGCTGGCTTCTCTCAACGGAATAGTAAAGCGTTTCTCGAATGTAAGAGAACAAATAGATCATCTATTCCAGACACTTCTTCACCGCGCCTTCTCCGGCGACCTCACGGCTCAATGGCGCGAGGCGCACATGAAGGAACTCCTCGTGGAGATGGAGGAGCGGGCGAAGGCGCTTGGAAATATGGAGAGGGTCCCATGCTGACCGCGCTCCGGCTCGGAAACTTCAAGGCATTCGCTGAGACCCAGCGCATGCCCATCCGGCCCCTGTCCCTCATCTTCGGCGCGAACAGCGCGGGGAAGTCGAGCCTGATTCATGGCTTGATTCTGGCCCACGAGGCCAACAGAACAGGCAGGCTGGAAGGGTTCAGCACGGAGCTTGGAGGGGACGCGGTAGACCTCGGCGGCTTCCGCCAGTATGTTCACAGACGGGAGGTCGGACGCCGGGTTGAGTGGGCGATGGAGATTGATACGGCTGGTCTTAAAGAGCGGATCGCGGAACTGTTTGCCCCCGTTCAATGTGCAGGTGTCTCTCTCACCTGGGGAATGGAGTTGAATGACAAAGGAGAACCTCTTCCTGACGTTGTTCCCCACGTGATGTCCTATGAAATCGAGGCCGACAGGGTCAGCCTGCTCCGGATGAGCTGGCGACGGGAGGGGCATTTCAGGCTGGACCGCTTGGAACATGAACACCCCGTTCTTCAGGAAGTCATCAAGGCGATCATTCAAAGTACAACAACAACGGAGACCCTCACGTCTGCCGATTTTGAAGATTTGAATGAGGCTATAAATGCTCTTGTTCCTGACATCGTCTTCCAAATAGGAAACTTCTTCCCGAAGGGCCTGCTGAAAACGGAGAAGCCCTTTGAATTTCGTGAGCAACAAGCCCTTTTCCCTGTCAGCCGAGGCAACCGAAAAGAGGACCTGGCCGCTGCCATACGGTTTGTTCTGCCACGAATTCTTGACGAACTTGTCCAAGGAATCAATGAAACCGTTGTGGGGGAACTGGGCCGGATTCGGTATCTGGGGCCATTGCGCTCTTATCCTTCAAGGCATCACGTATTCGAGCAAAATCCTGACTCGAACTGGGTCGCGGGTGGGGGGTTCGCCTGGGATGCTGTGCGGCTCGTTGAAAAGATACGGAATGCGGTCAACTCCTGGCTCGCTCAAGACCGGCTTCAGACGCCTTATGAACTCGTTGTGCGCGAGTTAGTGGGCATTGATCAGTTGGAAGCGCCTCTTTTGGAAGGACTTGAAGAAACTGTTTCTGAAGGTTTAGACTATGAGTTGGATTACGACGTTGTGGACGGCAGATCAACGCCTACAGGCTCACATCCCATCATCAAAGACCCGGATGCCGAAGTTGCGCAAATTCAGAACTTGATCCGGTCGGCAGATATCGACAGGCTTCAAGAACTCATTTTAATTGACCGGCGCACCAACACAGTTGTGAGCCACCGTGACGTGGGAATCGGCATCAGCCAGGTTCTCCCTGTGCTTGTGAGTGCCTATGGGTTTGATAAGAAAATTCTTGCCATTGAACAGCCCGAAATCCACCTGCATCCCAAACTTCAGGCAGAACTTGGGGACGTCTTCATCGAGTCAGCCCTTGGCGAGCGACAAAACACGTTCATCATCGAGACCCACAGCGAGCACCTTATCCTTCGACTGCTTCGGCGGATTCGGGAAACAGCAGAAGGTAAATTTAAAGATGGGGTTATCCCGATTACACCCGAGGATGTCTGCATTCTTTATGCAAAGGTGTCCCCCAAAGGTGGGACAACACTAACGGAAATCCCGGTGACGCCTGAGGGGGAGTTTGAAACCTCGTGGCCGGATGGCTTCTTCGCAGAACGCGCCCTGGAGCTTCTCTGACCATGATCTATGAATACGCCCTTGAGCCAGAGTTTGTGGCGACGTGGGGAAACCTGTCCGATTATCGCTATTTTACGGAGAAATTCGGGCTTGGCCATCCGAGGATGGTCTCCGAATATCCAAAAAGGAATAACTGGAAAAGCCGGGTCGTTCGAACGGCCATCGAGGGTGGGGTTAAAGACCTTGAGCTACAAAGAGTCACTGCCCTGATCGGTTTGCTCACCGAACGGATGGTATTGCGAGAAGGAAGGACATTTGACGGCGCTATCTCCTGGTTGGAGAATACGGAACGAGAACACCAAAGATGTTCCTTCTACGCGATCCTGGCTCGTTTCAATCCCCGTAATCATCCGGACGTGTTAATCGGTTTGACCCTGCACACAGATCCCCGATGGAATCCCAGGCGCAGTACGTTTACACCCCGGAAGCCCAGAGACATGGCACGGACAGTTGCGCCCATGCTCTCCAACTGCGCAACTGCTATATTCGTCGATCCTCATTTCGGCCCGGAGAACCTACCGGACCGGCGTCCCATCATAGAGTTTTTGTATGAGATGACGCAAAACCGTGGGGGACCGCCCCCTGCGGTTGTTGAGATCCATACGT
>CAYLZQ010000237.1:0-4152 GCA_964388045.1 uncultured Elusimicrobia bacterium
TGCGGGGGGCCTCCCCTCCTCAACGGCACCACTCCCCTCCATAGGGAGCTGGAATCGCGCCTGGCCGCGCTCAAGAAGTGCGAGGCGGCCCTCATCTTCTCCTCGGGCTACGCGGCCAACGTGGGCTGGGCCACGGGCCTGCTCTCCTCGGGAGACTTTTTGGTCTACGACGCCCAGAGCCACGCGAGTCTCTTCGACGGGATCAAGATGGGGCGCTTCGAGGCCCTCTCCTTCGCCCACAACGACGTGGGCGACCTCCGCCGCCGCCTGATGCAGGTGCGCTGGAAGCACCCCTACACCAACGTCGTGGTCTGCGTGGAGGGGGTCTACTCGATGGACGGGGACCTGGCCCCCCTCCCTGAGATATCCCGCCTCTGCGCCAAGTACGGGGCCCTTTTGGCGATAGACGACGCGCACGGCACCGGGGTCATGGGCCCCACCGGGAGCGGCACTCCAGAGCACTTCGGCCTGGAGGGGACGATAGGCCTGGTCATGGGGACCTTCAGCAAGACCTTCGCGGTGACCGGGGGCTTCGTCGCCGGGCCGCGGGAGACCATAGACTACCTGCGCTTCTTCTCGCGCTCCTACATGTTCTCTGCCAGCCTTCCCCCTCCGGTCGTGGCGAGCGTCCTGGCCGGGCTTGACTTTCTCGAGGCCCACCCCGAGCGGGTGCGGAGGCTCCACGAGAACGCCTCCACCCTCGCCCAGGGCCTGCGCGCCGCGGGCTACGAGGTCTCATGCCAGAGCGCGATCCTGCCCATCTTCGTGCCAGGCTCCGTCAACATCCGCCAGGTGGTCAGGCGCCTCTATCAGGAGGGGATCTTCGTCAACGGCGTCGAGTACCCCGCGGTTCCCAAGGATCGCCAGAGGCTGCGCCTGAGCGTGATGGCCACCTTCACTCGCTCGGACCTCGACTTCGCGGTCTCCAAGCTGGAGAAGGTGGGCAAGGAGTTCGGGATCCTGGGATGAGGGCCTTGCGCTCCGAGGCCGAGCCCCTGACTCCCGAGGAGCGTCTCCTCATCCTCACGACCTACAGCGCCCTCTCCGGGGCAGAGAGGGAGGAGGCCCTGCGGCTGGCCGGGCGGGTGAGCTCCTGGGAGGGCTTTTCCGAGCTCGCCCTGAGCAACGCCACCGGGCCCCTGGTCCAGTCGAACCTTGCGAGGCTCGGGCTTCCGGTGCCGCCCCCCTTGAGCGCCCTCGCCGCCCGGGTCCGCGAGGAGAACCAGGCGCGGCTGAGGGTCGCCAGGGAGCTCTTCGAGCGCTTCTCCAGTCGTGGGATCCCGGTCGTGATCTTGAAGGGCGTGCTCTTCGCGGAGACGATCTACCGCAACCCGGCCTACAAGCGCATGAACGACGTGGACATCCTGGTGCGCCGCGAGGACCTGGACTCGGTCCACGCGGTCTACGGTGAGATGGGTTTCTTCAGCGCGGCCGAGCTCGTGGGGGGAAAGCCCCGCGGGCAGGAGAGGCGCTCCCACCACGCTCCTCCCTTCTTCAGCCGGGACCTCAAGTGCATGGTGGGCACCCATTGGGGCCTGATCACCCCTCTCTCCCCCTACCGGCCGGACCACGAGGCGATCTGGTCGCGGGTCCGGGACCTGGACTTCCAGGGAGTGCCGGCCAAGGCCATGGCCGCTGAGGACAACCTCCACCACCTTTGCATCCACCTCCCCTACTACAAGACCGGCCTGCGGGAGCTCGCGGATATCTACAACCTCATCCGCCACCACCGCCTCGACTGGAGCCTCTTTTTGGGCGAGGTGAGGAAGGCCAGGACCCAGGACCTCGTCTACCATGCCCTCTCCCTCTCAAACCAGGTCTGCCCCTCGCTCGAGGCCGAGGAAGCTTTGCTGCGCCTTAAGCCTGAGGTCTCGGGCTGGTTTTGCCGCGACGCGCGCCTAAAGACCGAGAGCCTCAAGCGCCTCCTGCGCAGCCGCAGCATCCACATCTCCCTCATCGAGAAGGCCTTCGCGGACCTCCGCGCCACCCGCAAGGCCTCCGAGAAGTGGTCCGCTTTCCTGCGGATGTGGGGGGGCATGCTCTTGGTGCCGGGGGAGGATGCCGCCAGGATGAGCTCCCTGGACCGTCCGACCCTGCGCGCGCGCCTCTCCGCCCCAGGCCGCATCCGGCGCGTCTTCTACCGAGACGTGGGCCGGCTCTTCTTCTGGGGGATCATGGCGAAGTGCGCCCTGGAGGTGGCTTGGGCGGCTCTCCTGGCCCCCTTCCGGCGCGAGGAGGACGGCCACGCAGCCTTCGCGGAGAAGGTCGGGGTGAGCCTGGCGGACCTCCAAAGGCTCAAGGAGGCACTGGAGTGATCGTTTCCCTGGGGAGCAGGGAGCGCGAGCTCGTGGGAGGCAAGGCAGCGGGGCTCGCGGAGCTCATGCGCCTGGGGTTTGCGGTCCCGCGGGGGCTGGTGCTCACCACCAAGGCCTTCGGCAAGGAGGTGGAGAAAGAGCTCCTGGACCGCCTCCGCGGCCTGAGGCCTCCCTTCGCAGTCCGCTCCTCGGCCACTGTCGAGGACGGCCGGTCCTCGGCCTTCGCCGGGGTCTTCCACTCGGAGCTGAACGTCGCGCCCGAAGGCCTCATGGCCGCTGTCCGGGAGTGCTGGGCCCAGGCCCGAAGCGAGGCCGCGGAGTTCCATGCCCTGCGCTTGGGCATGGACCCACGCTCGGTGCGGATGGCCGTCATCGTCCAGGAGATGGTGGCCTCCGACACGGCCGGAGTCCTTTTCACCCAGGACCCCCTGGGAGCCCAGCCGGACCATGCCCTCCTTTCCTATGCGCGCGGCTCAGGCTCGGAGCTCCTCCAGGGGACGATCTCCGGCGTCTCCCTGCGCCTCAAGCGCAAGGAGCGCCAGAGGGATCCCTTCCTGGGGTCCCTCCTCAAGGCTGGCCTGAGGATCGAGCGGGCCCTCGGCAGGCCTCAGGACATCGAGTGGGCGGCCAGTGGGGGAACGCTCTGGTTCCTCCAGGCCAGGCCCATCACGGCCCTGGAGCCCGCCCGGGGCATAGTCTGGACCCGGGCCTTGAGCGAGGAGCGTTTCCCGAGGCCCATCTCTCCCCTGGGCTGGTCCGTGCTTCAGGGCGTGCTCAAGGTCAACCTGACGACCCTGGAGAAGCGTTTCGGCCTGGTCGCGCGCAGGCCGGAGGAGGTCGCGCGCACCATCCGCCATTACGTCTACACCAACGAGCGCTTTTTCTCCATCCCCGGGTCGCTGCGCCCCAACCTCCTCACCCAGGCGCGCTTCCTGCCCGAGCTCCTGCGCGGGGCCCTGGGCATGGCCCGCCACGCCCTCGCGGCCGGGCGCAAGCTTCCGACCCTGGTCCTCGCGCGCCTCTTTGGGGCCGTCGTCTTCCCCCACGCGCGCGAAATCCGCGCCTCCTGGGACGAGAAGCTCTCGGGGCTTCTCGGGGAGATGGACTCCTTCCAGGGGGTGGACCCATCTGGCCTGACGACAGAGGAGCTCTGGAGGCACCAGGCAGCCATGGAGGAGGTCGCGCGCCGCTACATGGAGCCGGACCTCGCCATCTACGTGGTCAAGACCGCCTGCGCCTGGATGGTGGAGAGGCTGGGCGCAGACCCGGCCGGCCTCACCACCGGAGCCGGCAACCGGACCCTGCGCATGAACGCCGAGCTTCGGGAGCTCTTTGCGAGCCTTCCCAGGGAGCCCCTCCTGGCAGGGCGCTTGGAGGAGCTCCTGGGCCACCCGGCCCTGGAGCGCTTCATCGGCTCCAATGGCCACGTAACGGCCAACTGGGACCTCAGGGAGCCCACCTGGGGCGAGGATCCCCTCAGGATACTGCGGCTGCTCCGCTCCTACGCCCTGGCCCCGGAGCGCCGCAGCCCGCGCTCAGAGCCCGGCCCTGCCAGGCCCCCCAAGCTCCCGGCCTGGCTGGCCCCCTTCTTCGAGGAGACCCTGGGGATCCTCCAGGAGTTCATGAGGATCGACGAGGAGCACCACTTCTACTGCTCGCGCCTGTTTTCCCCCATGCGGAGGCTCTATCTCGAGTTCGGGCTGCGGCTCCCGATCGAGAGGCCCGAGGACGTCTTCTTCCTCACGATCCCGGAGATCCGCGAGGCCCTGCGCAACCCCTTCCCGCGGCGGCTCCTCGTGGAGGCCAGGAGGGCCGATTTCGAGCGCAGCCTCCAAAG
>CAYLZQ010000238.1:0-4143 GCA_964388045.1 uncultured Elusimicrobia bacterium
CAGAGCCGCGTGCTCGAAACGTTCCTGACGACGCCAGCCGCGGACGAGGTGGACGTCGTGGTCCAGAACGTGAGCCTGAGTGAGCTGACGACGCCGCCGTACAAGGCGACTGTCGCCTTCCAGAAGGTCTTCTATACCCCGGGCACACGGGCCGAACGTGAGCGGCAAACCCACGTGGCGCAGATCGATTTCGTGATGCGGGATCACGTGCCCAATGAGTTCGTCCGCGTGAATCCGCTCGGGCTGCAGATCACCTATTTCCGCGTCGACCAAGCCTTCGAGGAGGCGCGCCCATGATCAAGAACACCGCCTTTCTGGCCGCCATGACTGTGTTCCTGCTCGCCGCGTGGCTGGCAGGCGAGCTGACGATCCTCGCGCCGTACAAGGTGGCGCTCTTCCGGTACTACGGCACCACGATCGCCGCCGGCGCGCTGCTCGTGTTCACGACGCTCTTTGCCGCCTATTACGGCATCGCCCGCTGGCTCTTTCTCCGCGATACCGGCCGGAAGTTACGCCACCTGGACCGGCAACTGATCGTGTCGGAGGGCGTGCACCAGGACCTGCCAGCGGAAGAGTGGTCCTCGCAGCGGTGACGGATGATGTGGGACGACCTCGACCCTCGTTCGCTCGACAGCCGGGACCGCGATCCGTCCGACCCTCGGGACCGGGACTCAGACGATCCGCGCGATGTCTTCGCGCGCGATCTGGACCTCCCGCGGGGTCTGGAACGCGAGCGGGTGCATGTGCATGGACATGACTACGAGCTGCGCGGGTCAGAGGTGCGCACGCTGTCGACGATCGGCGCGTTCCGGGTCGTCCCCCTCAGCGATCTGCACGACGAACGCGGGCGCACCCAGGACCTCTGGCACGGCGATCTCGACCGGCTCCGCTCCGCCGGCCTGATTCGCGTCGTCGCGCCCCTCGACCACGAAGCGCGCACGCCGCTCCTCACGCTCACGGACCGCGGGCGCGAGGTGCTGGAGAGCCACCGGGCGCGTGATCGTGAGTCCCGTCAGGCCTTCTATGCCGGTCCCCACCGCACGCGCGAACTGACCCATGACGCCCACCTGTACCGGGCGTACCTCCGCGCCGCCGAGCGGCTTCGGGAGAAAGGCGCGCGCATCGAGCGCATCATCCTCGAGCACGACCTGAAGCGCGACTACCAGCGCTTCCTCCAGGAACGCAACCGTGATCGCCCGGAGAGCGACGGCCGACCCGATCGGACGCGCGAAGAGATTCAGGAGTGGGCGTACGAGCACCGGCTCTCAATGGACGAGGACCGGGTGCAGTTCCCGGACGTACGCATCGAGGTCGAGTGGCCGGACGGCCGGCGTGATGTGGACGACATCGAGGTCACGACGCCGCATTACCGCGGCGCCCACGCCGCCGCGAAGGCGCGCGCGGGGTTCACCCGCTATCGCGCGCGCGGCGCCCGCGTCGGCGGTCGCTCGGGCCGGGGCGGCGGCCGGTCGTCGGACATTTCGCTCGCAGAGGAGTTCCTGGAATGACGTGGGAACAACGCCGTCACGCCATCGAGCTGATGGGCTTCACTGAACGCCACGCGGGCTTCTTGGTCACGGTGATGTTGCACGCCGGCGTCTGCATCGGCCGCCAGTACTGCGCCTTTGCGCGCATCGCGTACGGCCGCACGATGCATGACTTCTTCGAATCGCTCCTCGCGCGCGGGGTCGCGACCGCCCGACGCTGCGGTCACAACCGGGCCCGCCTGTTCCATATCCATTCCAAGCCGCTCTACCGCGCCATTGGTGAGCCGAACAACCGCCACCGGAAGCCGATGACGCTGGCGCGCGCCGTCGAGCGCCTGATGCTCCTCGACGCCGTCCTCGCCCACCCCGATCGGACGTGGCTGGCCACCGAGCAGGAGAAGCTGAGTCACTTCACGTTGACGCACCGGGTTCCGCGTCGCGATGTGCCATCGCTGACGTTCCGGGCCGACGACGACTCGGGGGCGACGGCCCGGTACTTCCCGGACAAGCTACCGATCGGGGTCCATCGGGACGGCTACACCTTCTTATATCTGGTCACGCGGGATGTGCCGGTCGACTTCCGCGCGTTTCTCGAACGGCATGCGGCGCTGCTGCGTGCGTTGCCGCAGTGGACGCTGCGGCTGCTCGTGCCGCGCCATAAGACGGACGCGATCCCGGCGTATCAGGCCGCCTTCCGCGAGCAGCTCACGAGCCCCCTCGACCCGACCCTGCTCGAGCACGTGCGCTGGTATTTCGACGCCCGCCGGAAGGGGGTCAGCGGTCCCGACGAACGATTCGATCACGCGGCGCGAGCCTTCGCCGCCCCTCGCTTTCAGGCCCTCTACCGGGCCTGGGTGAAACGGGGAGAGCCGGTGCTCGATGCCACCTTGTCGTCCGTCCTCGCCGACCATGTCGCGTGGGGGACGGGCCAGTTGGAGTGCCATGTCTTGCCACACAGTTATCTCTGTCTGCTGCCCCTGGTCGGCACCGCATAAAGCCGCGCTGTGGTGGCAGAGACACACGAAGAGCCCCGGGGGGAGTCTCTTCCCCCTCCCGCGTGCGTGGAGAGGGCGGTCCGTGGTACCCGGCGCGCCCGCTGACACGCCTCACGGAACCGCTGTTTACTGCCGCATCGGCTTGCACTTACGCGCGGCAGCGCGGCCGTGCTGGCGCACCGTCCGGCGGCGTTCTGTGCCGCCGGGATTAGTGACGCGGGAACCGCAGACAGGACGTGAGCGACCCCGGGTCTGGACCGCGGCGGTAGGAAACGACGCGTTCCGAGGGGTCGCTCACGTCCTGTCTGCGGCGGCGGCACCCACCCCTCCTGCGGCTCGCCAGGCGTGCGTCGTCACGACCGCGCTGCGCGCCCGCACCGTCGCGTCACCCGTCGCGCCACACGGCCGGCTTGTGAGGCGGCAGACCGTCAATCAGACCTGTGCCTGAGGAGTCGGTATGTCTCTCATCAAACCCCGGACCCGCGGCAAACAGTTCGTGCAGTACCGCACGCGTCTCGAGCGCGAGAACTACGAAACACTGCACGCCTATGCCGCCTTTCTCGGTGAAGACCCGGAGTATGTCCTGAACGAGCTGCTGGACGGCGTGCTCGCCAAGGACAAGGACTTCATCAAGTGGCGCGCCGAGCACCCGCAGTCGTTCGCCCCACGCGCGATACCCGCGCGTCCGCCGGAAACACGTGACCGCGCTGACAGCCGACCGTCGGCGGCGGTCGGTGTGGCATCAGCAGCGCCGATTGAGCGCCGTGTGTAGAGGAGGGCCGTCATGCTGCACGCCATCCTGGAAGCCCGCGTCCTCCTCGCGATGATCATGGCCGCCTGCGTCGGCACCTGGGGGCTGTACACGCACCCCGTGCAGACGGACAACCCGTTCCTGGGCCTGATTCAGCTCGAACGGCCGTTCGTGTTCAGCGTCCTGAGCTACGGATACGCGACGCTCTGGTTCACGACGCCGTTCCTCGCGGCGTCGCTGGTCACCTCGCTGCTCACCATCGTGGCGTATCGGCTGCCACGCACGACCCGCACCCGAGCGTTGCCGCCATACGCGCAGCCCGAGACCCGGCCAACCCCGACGCTGGTGCTCGGCGAGTCGCACTTCGCCCGCACCCCAGGGCGTGCGCCGGCACCCACCTGGCTCACCATCCCCCAACGTGGCCTCTATACCGGAGTGATGGTGGTCGGTGCCGTCGGGTCAGGCAAGACGTCCGCCTGCATGTATCCCTATGTCCAACAACTCCTCCGGTGGCGGGCGCAGGACCCGGCACACAAGCTCGGGGGCCTGGTCATGGAGGTGAAGGGGGACTTCTGCAGCCAGGTGAAGCACATCCTCGCGGAGGCCGGGCGGAAAGACGACTACCTCGAGATCGGGCTGCAGACCGGCGTCTGCTACAACCCGCTCCACAACGACCTGGACCCGTACGCCGTCGCGTACGCGATCGCCAGCCTCCTGAACAACCTGTTCGGCCGCTCGAAGGAGCCGTTCTGGCAGCAGGCGTACACGGACCTGCTGAAGTTCGTCATCGCGCTCCGCCGCATCACGGACGGCTACACGACGCTCTCCGATGTCTACCGCTACATCATCAATGAGAGCGAGATCGACAAGAACATCACCGCGCTGAAGCACCAGTTCGACCATCCCCCGG